>JBILWH010000195.1:0-3727 GCA_044370015.1 Bdellovibrionota bacterium
GATTTCCGGCAACATCAGAACTTTCTGGAAGTTTTTTATTTTGTCCCAATTCACGCACCAAATGCATCAACTTGTTAACTTGATATTTTCGAGCATCGTCTTTATCGATTCCAAAGCGTACTACTACTAAGTTTTCAGATGGCAAAACTCCTAACATTTGCCCCCAATGTCCCAGAGCTGCAAAAAAATCTTCGGGCAAATCTTTCCATGGCTTACGAGCACCTAAAGCCACAACTTTTCGGTTAGGCCAGAAATGCCTACCTGGTAATTCCAATGGAGCTTTCACAACTCGACCTTTTAAAAAAGGCTCTGGAACCTGAGTAGAAAAGCGAATCCAATCTTTTGGCAAGATTTCACGGCCCCTCCACGTTCCATCGCCTTTCAACAAAAAACTTCCCCACTTGAGAGCGTCCTCTGCATTGAGATACCCAAAACTCGCGCCTACAAAAGAGCCACTTTTATCCTGCTCAAAGGTAAGAGACTCTATCCCCAAAGGTTCAGCAAACTTTTTCCAAGGAAGTTCATCATAATCATTTTTGGGATAAGCTTTTTGCAAAATTTTGGTAAGAAGATTGCTATCACCTGAAGAATACATCCATCGATTGCCAGGTGTTGCTTCTAAAACATGCGGGAAAGATAAAACAAAATCAGCTGTTGAAAGCGCGCCTTTGCCGTAAAGCATAGAAATGGGAGATGATTCGACGATCGACTTTTCATAAACCTCATTCCATTTTATTCCCGAGCTATGATTTAAAATATCGATCACTTTTATCTGGCAATAAGAACTTCCGTTGTATTCTGTTAGCTTGTCACAAAGGCTTTCTTCAAGACTTAGTTTTTTTTCACGAACAGAAATTCCCACGAGCATGTTTGTCAGAGATTTAGTCACCGACCATAACTCGTGTGGCTTGCGAGCATCCCAATCTTTTGAAAAATATTCAAAAATAATTTTGCCATCTTTTTGAACAAGCAAAACATCCGTATCTGTTTGGTTTTGAACGTAGTCTAAAAGATTTTCTCGATGTAAATTATTTTGAGAAAAAGAAAAATTAATCACTAGAGAGATTACAAAAACAATTGCTTTAATCATCGGATTAAAATTCGATTTCGAAAAGCATTTCAATTCCATAAGTTTAAAAAGCTAAAAAATTTTTTTAGCGCAAAGCTTGCTTCAAAGCAGTGCCCATATCCGCAGGAGTTTTGGCAACCGTCGCTCCAGCGGCAATAAGCGCTTCGATCTTAGAACTTGCTGTTCCGCCACCACCCGAGATAATCGCTCCGGCATGACCCATGCGACGCCCAGGAGGAGCCGTCACACCCGCAATAAATCCTGCAACAGGTTTTTTCATGTTCTTTTTAATCCAAGCAGCCGCTTCTTCCTCGGCACTTCCACCAATTTCACCAATCATAATGACAGACTCGGTGCCTGGGTCATTATTGAATAACTCCAAAGCATCAATGAAATTCATTCCTTGAATAGGATCTCCACCAATACCGATACAAGTGCTTTGCCCCATACCCATCTGAGTCACTTGATGAACTGCCTCGTAAGTCAAAGTTCCAGAGCGAGACACAATGCCCACGTTCCCAGGACGATGAATGTAACCCGGCATAATTCCTATTTTTGCAGCACCCGGAGTGATAATTCCAGGGCAGTTTGGTCCGATCAAACGAAGCTGAGCTTTTCCTTCGCGACTTAATTCATAATTTTTAAGATCCAAGTATTTTTTAACTCGCATCATATCCAAGACTGGAATTCCTTCTGTAATCGCCACCACCAAAGGTATGCCAGATTCAAAAGCTTCCAAAATGGAATCTGCCGCCGCTGCTGGGGGAACAAACACCATACTCACATTGGCGCCGACTGCCGCAACTGCTTCTGCGCATGAATCCCAGACGTGAAAGTTGTCCACTTTCTGGCCGCCTTTTCCGGGAGTCACTCCACCGACGAGCTTTGTTCCGTAATCACGACATTGCTGAGAGTGAAAAAGGCCCGCTTTTCCAGTAATTCCTTGAGTGATAACAATTGATTCTTTTCCAACAAGAACAGACATCTTTAATTTCCCTTCATCGCTTTCACAACTTTTTCAGCTCCCTCGGCCATCGTCACAGCTGTGTGAATTTTGAGTCCACTTGTTTCAAGCATCTTACGACCCAAATCAACGTTGGTTCCCTCAAGTCTTACAACAAGAGGAACATGCAATTGAATTTCTTTACTCGCAGAAATGATTCCTTCTGCAATGACATCACACTTCATGATGCCGCCAAATATATTCACAAAAATTGCTTTTACTTTAGGGTCTTTCAAAATAATCTTGAAAGCCTCTCGAACTTTTTCAGCCGTTGCTCCACCGCCTACATCCAAAAAGTTTGCAGGCTCGCCTCCATAAGTTTTCACGATGTCCATAGTTGCCATCGCAAGACCCGCTCCGTTCACCATACATCCGATACTTCCATCAAGAGCAATGAAATTGAGGTCATACTTAGCAGCTTCTAATTCTTTTGCATCAACTTCAGTGGGATCAAAAAGTTCTTTAAGTTTGGGATGACGGAAAACTCCGTTGTCATCGAAAGTAACTTTTGCGTCCAATGCGAGAAGTTTTTTTGTGGATCCTTCAGAAACAAGAGCAAGTGGATTGATTTCCACCATCGAAGCATCTGTCTTCCAAAAGAATTCATATATTTTTTGTAAAAAGAGCGTGCACTCAGCGACATGCGCTTCACCAAGACCTAAGAAATGCGACAAATTTCGTCCGTGAAAAGCTTTAGGTCCACTTACAAGACTCAGAGAAAAGCTTAAAATCTTTTCAGGATGAGAATGAGCGAGCTCTTCAATATCCATTCCACCTTCCGCTGCTGCTAGCACGCTCAAGGATTGAGTTTTGCGATCAACGAGCATGGAAAGATAAAACTCTTTTTCGATTTTACTTCCTGATTCAATCCAAAGACGGCGAACCTCCTGCCCTTGAGGACCTGTTTGAGGAGTCACAAGGACTTTGCCCAAAATTTCCCCAGCAAGTTTTGCCGCTTCGTCAACAGAGCGAGCAAGCTTTACGCCTCCCGCCTTACCGCGACCTCCCGCATGGATTTGAGCTTTCACCACGACAACTGAGTTGCCTTTATCGAAAAGCTCCTGCGCTGCTTTACGAGCCTCATCGACTGAAAAAGCAACCTTTCCAACTGTAGTGGGAATTCCCGTTTCTCGAAATAGTTCTTTGGCTTGATGTTCATGAATTTTCATTTGTAAACACTTGAAACACTATCCTCAGAGAAGAAATTTATCGAGCACAAAAAATTTGAGACAAAAAAGAAATTCAGCGCTTTGCCTAGAGCGCCAAAGATAACTTGTGCATTAAACTTGCATTGACGAAATCAAACGATTAAAAAAAATCCTTCTACGAAATGAAAAAAAAACTAGGGTTCTGGCAACAAGTCGCTTTGATCTTTTTCACAGTATCGGGAGGTGCCTATGGACTCGAAGCTCTCGTAGGTGCCGTGGGAGCAACATGGTCGATTATTCTTGTGATAGCACTTCCTCTTTTATGGGCTGTACCTGTGGCCCTCATGGTCGCTGAACTCTCTACAGCGATTCCTGAAGAAGGTGGTTATTACATTTGGGTAAAACGTGGCCTTGGAAAGTTTTGGGGCTTTCAAGAAGGCTGGTGGACTCTCTGCTATTCGGCTGTAGATCTTGCACTCTATCCTGTACTGTTTGTAACTTATCTTG
>JBILWH010000196.1:0-3677 GCA_044370015.1 Bdellovibrionota bacterium
AGGGACGTTACATCCTTTGACTCGGACTTATCAGGCTCTTCGAATTGCTGTTAATGATGAGTTGGGAGAATTACAGAGTTTTTTAACATGGGCTCCCAAGCATCTAAAAAAAGGGGGGCGACTTGCAATCATCTCCTTTCACTCACTTGAGGATCGTAAGGTTAAACGTGCCTTTGAAAGTCTTGGGAGTGAGGGCTTCAAAGTTTTGACACCCAAAGCTCTGACTCCCACAGAAAAAGAACTTGATGAAAATCCTCGTTCTCGAAGTGCTAAACTAAGAGTTATCGAGAGGATTGCTTCTTAAGTGAGTCGAGAATTACTGAATCTACGAATTTTTCTTTTAGCTTTGTTTATGTTTTGCGTTGTTGTTTTTCACATCAACGTTCGAATTCAAGTTGTTAGTTTGGGTTATGAGCTTTCAAATTTGAGATCAGAACTGGATCGACTTAAGAAAAAAGAAATTGAAATTCAATTCCAAAAAGAAAAAAGTATGAGTGCAAAAGTTCTCATGAAACTTTTACGCGATCCACGCTATTCGTCTTTTCAACTCCCTAAAGCTGATCAAATCATTTACATGAAGAGTGAGCATCAATGATTCACTTTCGACAGAGACTCGGTTTTTTTAAAATCTTTTTTATTTTGGGGCTAGGGGCTGTTTTTTTTAGAGTTGTTCAAATCCAATTACAGTACGGGGACCGACTTAAGAAATGGACGAAATCACAAGATCGAGAAATTGAATTAAAAGGTGAGCGTGGAAAAATTAGGGATCGAATGGGAAGGGAGCTGGCTTCTTCAGTCGAAACGTTGAGTTTTTTTATGGACCCTTCAGAAATAGAAAATGCAAAAACATTTTCTATTCGTGTGGGAAGATTAATCCGCATGAATCCTGCAGAAATTTATTCAAAGTATAAAGCAAATAAAAATAAACGTTTTGTTTGGTTGAAGCGCCAAGTAGATGCTCAGACGCGAGTCCTTTTTGAAGGGCTCAAAAATAACAAGATTGAGGGCTTAGGTGTCATTCGTGAATTGAGAAGACAATATCCCCAGGGGGATTCTCTGGCTCCTTTGCTGGGTAGAGTTTCGATTGACGGAGAAGGATTAGAAGGAATCGAGAGAGAATTTGATAAAAAACTTCAGGGAGGAGTGTCTCTTGTTCGAACTCCTCGAGATGCAAGGGGAAGGCTTTTTTATATCGATAAAGATCAGCTTCTTTCAAAAGGAGAAGCGGGAAATGATGTTTATTTAACAATTGATTTACACTTACAAAGTTTAGTTGAAACAGCTTTGGATAATTTTAAGAATAAATACTCTGCTGATTCAGCGATGGCTTTGGTTGTAGATCCTTTGACGAATGATATTCTCGTCTGGGCCCAGAATCCAAGAATACAAGCAAATGGAAATTTATTTCGAAATTTTGGAGCGACCGATCCAATTGAGCCTGGAAGTGTGATGAAACCTTTGGTTATGTCTTGGGCCTTGGAAAAAAATTTAGTTCACGAAAAAACAGTTTTTAAAATTCCTCAAGGTCAACTTAAGGTGGGAGATAAAGTTTTTAAAGATGTGGGACATAAGACGCGAGATCATTTTACGCCTGAAGAAATTCTAAAGTATTCAAGTAACGTGGGTGCCGTTACTGTTGGGCAACGAATTGGATTTAAAGGCTTGTGGGAGCTATTTGAAAAGCTCGGATTCACCGAAAAAAGTGGGTTAGCTCTTTCAAGTGAATCTCGAGGAATTCTTCGAAAGCCTCTCGAATATCAGAAAGTTGAACAAGCCACTATGTCTTTTGGGCAAGGTTTTGCTTCGACGCCCCTTCAGATTATTCGAGCTTTTTCTGTGTTAGCAGGGGATGGGCGTCTGCGCCCTTTGAAACTTTTTAAAGATTTAAATCCAAGTTCTGAAGAAAAAGCAGAAAAAGTTCTTAGCCCAAAAACTCTTCCAAGAATTCGTAAGCTCATGGAAGCGGCTCTTGCTGATGGAGGCACCGCTATGAGTGCCCGAGTCGAAGGATACACGGTTGCTGGAAAAACAGGAACTTCGCAAAAAACTCTTGGACGTAAAGGTTATGCGGAAGATAGTTATTGGAGTTCTTTTGTTGGTTTTTTTCCAAGCGATGAGCCCAGGTATTTGATTTATGCAGCTTTTGATAATCCTAAGGGAGATATTCATACAGGCGGAAAAACAGCAGCGCCTCTTTTTGCAGATATAGCAAAAATTTGCTTACGAAATGACGATCCTCTTCTCCCTACAAAATTACCAGATGTCGATCGAATTACCCGCGAACTTGCTCAGGTATCTAAGCAATTATCGGATGATGAACAAGGAGATATTACGGAAGAAGAACTTGCCCAACTCGAGCATGCACAGTCGTTTCAAGAAGAAGCCTTACAGGAAGAGGGAGCAGAGAAAACACCAGCTCTTGTGGGCCTTCACTTAAAAAATGCGCTAAAAGTTGCTGAAAAATTTAATTTAAATATCAAATTAAAAGGCAGGGGGCATTTTGTAATGAATCAGATTCCTAATTCAGGAGCTGGACTTAAAAAAGAACGAGAAGTTGTTTTGTATCTAAAATAAACTTAGGCTACTGACATTGTTTTGAGGCACAAATGAAAGTAGAAAAATTTCCTCTTTTAAAATTCAAGGGACAGAAGCTTAAGTGGGATTTAAGACAAGATATCGAAAATCCTCTTGTGGTTCTTCGTCGAGAGTTGAAAGAGGAGACTCTGAAGGAGCTAAAAACTCAATCTTCAAATTATCTTCAGGAAGGTAGAGATTTTTCAAGTTGGGGGACTTTTGTGTCGGAGCTATATGGAGATCCTTCTCAAAAATTAAAAGTTTTGGGAATGACGGGCACAAATGGCAAAACGACAACTGCGGCTATTCTTCGCTTTTTATTAGTTAAAAATGGAAAAAAGGTTTTGGAGTTAGGTACTTTAGGAGCTCAGCTTTGGGATCCTTATCAAAATATCTCTCCACGTTGGCGTGAAGAAACCGGTTTTACCTCTCCTGAGGCTCACACTCTTCAGTCGTTAATGGCACAAGCCGTTGAAGAAGGGGTTGAAGTGTTTGTCATGGAGGTGACAAGTCATTCTGTTGCCCTTCAGCGAATTTCAGGGGTTGAATTTGATGGAGCAGCTTTTTTAAACTTTTCTCAAGATCACTTGGATTTTCACAAAACCTTAGAGGAATACAAAAGAGTTAAGAAAAGTTTCTTTTTAGATTTCTTAGTAAAACAGAAAAGAAAAAAAGCAGCTATGTTTTTAAACGGCAGCGATGTCGTTGGAATAGAGCTCGGGAAAGAATTGAAAAGCGAATTTACAATTTTTCAAAAAGAAAAAGATTATTCTGTCGATGAATCTTCTGTAGAGTTAAAAATTGTCTACGAAAAAAAGTCCTATTTGCTACCCTTTATAGGAGATTTTCAGGCAGAGAACATTTTAGCTGCTTGTCATTTAGCAAATCAAATAACAAAGCTTGGGGTTTCTCACCACCTTGAAGACTTGAAGGGTTTTCCCGGTGTCCCAGGAAGAATGGAAATCCTTCGATTAAAATTTAAAAACCAATCTCGCAAAATGATCGTAGATTTTGCACATACACCTGATGCGCTTGAAAAAAACCTTCAAACTCTTAAGAAAACAAAAATTAAAGGACAACTGTGGGTTTTGTTTGGATGTGGA
>JBILWH010000197.1:0-3652 GCA_044370015.1 Bdellovibrionota bacterium
AATTGAAGGGGAAGAAGAATACCCAGTAGGAGTTTCTACAGGATTTAATCCCGTAATTTTAAGCTCCTCATATCGCTTCAAAGCAAACATGCCCGGAACAGTTTTTGAATCCACTATTTTTAAAAACTCTTCGAGATCCTGAATGTTCAACTCATTTTGAATCACAGACTGAACCTGAACGCTTGCCTCTGCGAATGCTTCAGTATTTTTTAACTCCTCACTTAAATGATAGGCCCGTCTAAAGGCAAGAGCCGCATCTCTAAACTGTTTATTTTCTCGAGCTAACTTACCCCAAAACAGAAAAAGCTTTATTCTCTCTGTGTCTGAAAAAGTTCCCTCTCGATCATTTATCTGCGAAAGGGATGCAAGAGCTTCAAGTTTCTTTCCTTCAAGATCCCAAGATTTTGCCCGATAAAAACGAGCTAAATTTTTTAGAGAAGACCCGGGAACTTTTGCGATTAATTGATTGAGATAATTATTTGCTTCAGAATATTTTTTATCTCGTATAGAGAGCTGTCCCAAAAAAAAGAGACTTTGATCTACGTGTTTTCCAAGGGGAGCTTTTTTTAAATACTCTTCTAAAAGAGTTTTGGCTTGAGAGTAGCTTTCTGCTTCAACCTTGATTTTTGCGTTTAAGAATAACTTATCAAAGTTATCAGAAGAAGATTTTTCTAGAGAGGTTTGAAGATCCGCACAGGCAGAAAAAAGAATAAAGGCTGCAAAAATAAAATAACTTCTTTTCAATAAGAAATTTAAATAGAGGGACATACTCTTATAGAGTATTAGCTTTTTCCAAACCAATCACGCATTCGATGAACAAAGGATTGTGATTCAGGATAACTTTCTTGACTCAAAGAGGCAAAACGCTCCAAAAGAGCTCTTTGCTCGGCACTCAAACGAGAGGGGACTTCAACAATCACCGTCACGTACTGATCGCCTCGATCTCTTCCGTTCAAGTGAGCAATTCCCTTGTTCTTCAGCCGAAAGCGTTTATGGCTTTGAGTGCCCGCAGGAATTTTCAATTTTACAGGCCCCTCAACAGTCGGAACTTCAATCTCAGCACCCAAAGCCGCTTGAGTGAAAGAAACAGGAACTTCACAAAAAACCTCAACCCCATCGCGCCTGAAAAATGGATGCTCTTGTACATGCATCACCACATACAAGTCGCCAGATGGAGCGCCTTTTGTGCCTGGTTCACCCTCTCCTTTAAGTTTTAATTTTTGTCCAGAATCAATTCCTGCAGGAATTTTTACCTGTAGGCGTACTTCGTCTTGCTTCTTGCCACTACCGCGACAACTTGCACACTTGTGAGCAATGGTAGATCCCGCTCCGTTACAATCAGAACACGTTTTAGAAAGTGTAAAAAAACCTTGCTGGAACCTTACTTCTCCCACGCCTCTGCAAGTTTTACATGTTTCAGGTTGAGTGCCTGCTTTAGCCCCAGAACCTGAACACGTTTTGCATTGAATTTCTTTGTTGATAAGAATTTCTTTTTCTGCCCCAAACGCAGCTTCTTCAAATGAAATATTCAAATCGTAGCGCAAATCTGATCCACGACGACCAGAGCCTCGTCTTCCGCCCGCGGAGCGACCACCTTGAGCACCAAAAACTTCAGAGAAAATATCTCCAAAAATATCGTTCAAATCGCCAAAGCCACCATAACCCTGTCCACCAGCACCAAAGGGACTTCCGCCTCCTTGGCCTCCTTGAAAAGCCGCATGACCAAACTGATCATAACTTTGCTTTTTTTGAGCATCCGATAAAACCTCATATGCCTCTGAAGCTTCTTTAAACTTTTCTTCAGCAGCTTTGTCTCCTGGATTTTTATCAGGATGAAATTGTATAGCGAGCTTACGATAGGATTTTTTTATTTCTTCCGAGCTTGCCGATCGCGAAACGCCTAAAACTTCGTAGTAATCTCGCTTGCTCATACTATTCCTATCATAACAGCCCTTAACCTAATCCCCAATTGTTAGACTTCTTTAAAATCAGCGTCGACTACATCATCGCCGTCTTTTTTATCTTTCGCTTTATCTTCAGAGCCAGCTCCAGCTTGTGCTCCATCACCCGAAGCAGCTTGTTGCTGACTTGCTTGGGCATAAACTTTTTCCGCAAGTTTAGTATTAGCAGCTTCAAGAACAGTCGTTGCCGCTTTGATCGCTTCTAAATCTTCTTTTGAAGTCACCTCTTTTGCTTTTGCTAAGGCAGAATCCACATCACTCTTGATATTTCCTTCAACCTTGTCGCCCAATTCTTTAAGAGTTTTTTCTGTTTGATAAACAAGTTGGTCAAGGTGATTTTTAGACTGAATAAGCTCTGAGCGTTTTTTATCTGCATCCGCATTTAATTCAGCATCTTTTACCATCTTTTGAATTTCTTCTTCACTCAAACCACTACTCGCTGTGATCTTGATCGACTGACTTTTACCTGTTCCTAAATCTTTTGCAGAAACATGAACGATCCCGTTTGCATCAATGTCAAAGCCTACTTCGATCTGTGGAATCCCACGAGGAGCAGGGGGAATGTCTGTTAAATCAAAACGCCCCAAAGTTTTGTTATATTGAGCAAGCTCGCGCTCCCCTTGTTGAACGTGAATACTTACCGCCGGCTGATTATCTGTTGCCGTTGAGAAAACCTGACTTTTCTTCGTAGGGATAGTTGTATTTTTTTCAATTAACTTTGTGAAGACTCCACCCAAAGTTTCAATACCCAAGCTCAAAGGAGTCACATCTAAGAGAAGAACATCTTTAACTTCACCTTTTAAAACTCCCCCTTGAACAGCCGCTCCGATAGCCACAACTTCATCTGGATTCACTCCTTTTGAAGCGTCTTTACCGAAGATCTCTCTAACTTTTTGTTGGACCTTCGGCATACGAGTCATACCACCGACAAGAATTACCTCTTGAATATCACCCTTAGGAATTCCTGAGTCTTTCAAGCAAACTTCACACGGAGCCACAAGACGATCAAAAAGATCTTCACAAAGACTTTCCATTTTTGCGCGACTAAGCTTCACGTTTAAGTGCTTAGGTCCGTTTTGATCTGCTGTAATAAAAGGAATGTTAATATCTGTTTCAAGAGACTCAGATAAAACATGTTTTGCTTTTTCAGCTTCTGTTTTCAGACGCTGCAAAGCAAACTTGTCTTTGCGTAAATCAATTCCATCACTTTTCTTAAATTCATCCGCAAGCCATCCAACGAGACGCAAATCCCAGTCTTCACCCCCAAGAAATGTATCGCCATTTGTAGATTTAACTTCAAACACTCCATCTCCTAGTTCGAGAACTGAAATATCAAAAGTTCCTCCACCTAAGTCAAAAACAGCAATTTTCTTTTCGCCTTTTTTATCCACTCCGTAGGCAAGAGCCGCCGCAGTTGGTTCGTTAATAATACGTAGAACGTTAAGACCCGCAATACGGCCAGCGTCTTTTGTCGCTTGTCTTTGAGCATCGTTAAAATAAGCAGGAACAGTCACAACAGCGTCAGTCACTTCATGACCGAGATAATCTTCTGCTGTTTTTTTCATTTTTCCAAGAATGAAAGCTGAAACTTCTTGGGGAGAATATTTTTTACCATCAATTTCAACCCACGCATCGCCGTTATCTGCTGCAACAATTTTATAGGGAAGAATCCCTTTTAATTTTTGAACAAC
>JBILWH010000283.1:0-3640 GCA_044370015.1 Bdellovibrionota bacterium
CTTTGTCTGGCAAGTGATAGTCGTCTTCGTGACGGGCGCACGATAGATGCGTCGCCCAAGGTTTTCGCCTTGCCACGCAACGATGCGGCTATCTGCTTCGCCGGAGAGACAGCGATAGCTTACCCATACATGCTCCATGTGCACTCTGCTTCGCTATCGCATCGACCAGCACGCACTCGTGGTCTTGATATCACCAAGTACCGAACTCACGTGTTCAAGATTCTCAATAACCTCGTAGACGGAATTGACACGCCGATCGAGGATCTCAGGATTCCAGGCTGTCAGTTTCTCCTTGGCGGATATTCATGGCTCGATAAATGCTTCCACATTTGGCGAGTGGGGTACTTCCCAAGCCAAGGGATGTTCCACTATGACACTGCCAAGGGCTTTTGCGGCGAGCAGGAGTCCTTCATGCTCGCCGGTGATGCCGCAGTTGCATACCGCGCCGTGTTCGACCAGCTTGTTACTGAACGCCGCTGTCATCATTGGGGCGAACAAGGGCTTGATCTTGAGCCGTTTGAGGCACTCGTGGGCTTCCTGCGTAGCTCAGGGCCCGATGCCAGCGTCGGAGGCCCTCCACAACTCGTGAAGGTGTACCAGCACACAAGTACACTCCCAATCCCGGTGCTCTGGCCGGACCGGAAATCTGATCATGTCTCGATGCTTGGACGTCAGTTGGTCGAGTACGAGAATGTGGATGAATGGGCACTTGACCCAGACAGCATGGAGCGAGTCAGTCCCGATAGCGTGCGAGCTTTGCAACAAGCAGCAGGCCAAGCATTGACAATATTGAATGAAGATTACGCTGAGATCTAACTGCCTACAGACAGCTAACATCAAGATACAGAAGACGCGCGCAGGGGATGTCAACTATCCCAAACCTAATTCCCGCTTCTGACCTTGAGCGTTAGTCTATTTCACAATAGGTTGCATACTCTCTCCAAGGCCCTTCGTGGTAGTGATCCCCAATGCTTCGATCAGCTATGCCATCCTAACCGCTGGGTGCCCACCGCATCACCCCTGCGGCGTCCCCGAGACCTGCGTCTGCGACGGGAACGTCATCATCAGGCGACCTTCGTGAACCGTAGCGACGACGGCGGACGTGACGGCCAGCGCCGGCTGCCGCAACGTAAGCGGAACAGCTCGGACGACGAACGGCGTGAGCTCGTAGGTCAGCGAGTCGACCTGGAACGCCCCGTCGAGGGCGGTGTGCACGACGACGCCGCCGTCCTGCTGGGTCAGCGAGCGGGCCGGGCTGGGAAGCTGTATCTCCGCGAACGGCACCAGCCACCGGTGCGCGGCCGCGAAGCCGAACGGAGCGCTGCCGCGCACGGATAGGTCGGCAGCGCTGCCTGCGGTCACCACTTGACCTACCGCTCGGCCGCCCTCGACCGCCAGTCGCGTCGACGACAGGAGTTCGCGGCCATCCTGCGCAACGACGACTTGAGTGTCCTCGCGCAGATCGCCCAGCACGAACTGCCACTGCTGTAGCGCCTCGAATCCGTACTCGAACATGGGCTTGGGCGCCTCGAACTTCAGCTGCGGGATGTCGATAACGGCTACGAGCACATGCTGCGTATCGCAGAACTTGTCGATGACTCGCTTAATGTCGGGGGACACGGGCTGGGCTGGAACCGGGCCGAGGGTGAACAGCCGCACGCCCGCCGTGGTGTGCAGCACCAGCCAACCAGTATCGCCCGGGCGCATCAATCCGCCGCCGACCTTCATCGTCGATCCCACCACCTCCACCAGGCCGGCACCCGTGCCTAGGACGTCGGAGGTGGTTGTAGTGAACGGATACACTGGAATTGTCTCGTGTTTGAACCCGTACGCCGTCACCGTGTCTGTCACCCAGATTGGCTTGAAACTGAACGTCCAGTCAATCGAACGGAGGGAGCAGTTGATCCGCGATCTCCAGTCTACTCCGCTGAGATTTCCGCTCTTCGGTGCGAAAGCTACGGCGTGCTGTAGCGGCGGGATAATTGTGCTTCCGAACAGGTCCAAGCCGTTCGGGCCCATGCGGAGAGTCTGCTCAAGCGTCCCCGGCACGGGTTTGGTCGGCAGGTTGATCGATTGCGAGTAAATGGCGCCGTCAGATGTGTCCGAGACCTTGGTTAGCGGTCCGACGCGCGATTTCTCGTGCAGCGGCTTCACGGCCTCGTCGCTAATCACGTCGCCGATCATCACGAGCGTCCCGACGCCAACGCCGAGTGCGAGAAACGGGTTGATCAACGCAGTGAGCCCCGTGATGACCCCGCCCGACCCGAGAAAACATCGAAACGAGTCCCAGTCCGAGGCGGCGGTGGCGGTGACTAAGCGGATGTCGAGATGGTTGGAAGTGTCAGTACGGGGCGTGAAGGACGCGTTCGCTCGCAGCTCGACGGAGATGGAGACGGACCCGAAAATGCCGGGGCAAGCGTCCTGCTTCAACAAGCCGACGGTCGCAGACACGCCCCATTTGCCGTCATCCTGGATCCTCCAGTTGATACTCAATGGATCCTCGACGGTAATGTTGGAACCGAGCCCCGCCAAGGCATCGTCCAACTGGGTGCCAATCAGCTGCAGGAACACACCCTCGGGGATATGGAGCCCCCACGTCGCGGAATCCTCGCCAGCCGCGTTGCGAGCTGCGAGGAATCCGCCGGGACCGCTCAGCAGGTTGTCAGCAAAGGCCGTGCCTAGTCGCAGGGCGACAGACATGCCGTCCCGGACGACTGCGGTACGGAAAACCTTGACAGGAAGCTCGGGCAACGCCACGAGCCCAAAGGTCTGGGCGGAGGTCAGCTTCTGAACAGTGCCCGCGACCAGTGAGTATGCGACAAAGTTGATCTTCATCCCGGCGACGCTGGAGCTGACTAGGAACCACGCCTGACCGCTTTCAGGAACGCCTGGGGTGGACGGGTTCAACCGCAACTCGTTGACGGAAACGTGGCTGAGTTGGACCTCGTACCTGAGGAGCAGTTCGCCTGGCCGCACGGACACGCCGGGCACCGCGGCAGTCTCGAATACGGGTTCCTTGGGCCAGGCAACTGAGCCAATTAGCCTATCCGGGCCTAGTGACTCGAGCGTGCCGAACGGTACAGCCGCTCGCCCCGCGACGAGAGCCCAGACCAGCTTAGTGAAGGTCTGCTCGGTAAACTCTAAGTCAATGATGGCCACTGCGCTAAGCCTCCAACGAGTGATTTATAGACTAAAACTATCCATTAGTAGTTAATTTCAGATTATAGAGCGTCACCACTCTCACGTTCGAGAATGTTATAGACCTGAGTGGCATTTTTCCCTACTAAATCCTTTAGCCTGGTCACTGCCATGTGAAGTGCGTAAATGTGTGTTTCATCGCGCACAAACGGCTTTATTTCCTTCGCAAGTTTTTTAATCTGCTGGTAAATGCTTTCTGTGAAAAACGACTTTCCTCCGTTGCTTTCATTTTCTTTGCTTTCCAGCATAGATGCTGAAAAATAAGAAATGCCAACGAATATATTCACCAGAGCTTCTTTGATTTCGTCGTTTTCTTCGGCGAGGTAGCGCCCCTTCGAGTGGTGTAACTCAGGAGGTCCTGTGACCCTTTCTGGAGGGTGAACAGGAGCAGTCAGGGGTTGACTGCTTGGAAGCTGAATGCTCAGCTCCGTTTATCCATTAT
>JBILWH010000280.1:0-3637 GCA_044370015.1 Bdellovibrionota bacterium
GCACAGATACCAGCACGCAGGACGTAAGCGCTGGCAAGCTCTTGTTGACAGCTGGCACCGCAGTTGGCGCAGCAGGCAATCCACTGGAAACGTCGGTCGCCACACTGACGACTAAGAGTACGGCGGGTGCGACGTATGTGACCGAAGCCGATGCGGTATCTGTCGATGAAGTCAGTCTGACGATCAATCGAGTCAATACGCAGGGTGCGGCCGCGGCGAATACGGCGCTGGTGCAAAAAGATCTGGTCAGCGGTGCTGATCTGGTGCTCAGCGTGGTGAATGGTTCGATCACGACGGTGGCGACCAAGGGCGAAGTGACGGCGGCGGGCAATGTGCTGCTGCAGGCTGCGCAGACGACGCCGGCGACGGATGCGTCGATGGCGCTGAACGCTCTGGTGAAGAGCACGAGCGGCAATATCAGCCTGAGCGCAGCTGACGGCATCAGTTTTGCAACGGCCGGTGGCGTCACGACACAGGCTGCGGGCAAGACGATTGATGTGCTGGCGGGTGCTGGCGTGTCGATGGCTGATGGCGCGGTGCTGGGCACCAACAATGGCAATGTTCGGGTTGAGGCGCAGGCGGGTGATGTCAGGCTGGCTGATATCACCGCGGGTACGGCAGTAGCCACCGTGTTGGTGAAGGGCGGCAATCTTGACTTTGCGGGCGGTCAGGTTAAGGCTGACATCGTGTCGCTGACCTTGCAGCCGGTCAATCGCGGTACCGCTCAGGCGCCCGATTGGAAGGGTGGCTATGTGCTTGACAGCGATGAGCAGATGGAGACCGTGACCATTGATGGCGTACAGGTCACGCGCCCTGCAACCTCGGCGCCGCGCATTGACATTGATGCGCGCCGCATCATCATCGATAACAACTGGGCAGCGCTTGAAAGCGTTGGTAATTTGGTATTGCTCGATATTTCGCAGTTCTCGAACGGCAATAACAACAGCAGCGTTGGATTGGGCGCATTCGAATTCGCCGCGACGGGCTCTAATAATCCAGCGGGCGCTATCGAGTACGCGCTGGCCGCCAACAAGAACACTCGCATGCTCGAGCTTTCGGCCACTCAGGGTGATCGCAGCATCCGACTCGGTGCCATCAACGGGCCCGCTGCCGCAGACCGCGCGCAGATGGGCAACACCGGCCTGGTCGTGACCGGTGACCTAATTACCTTCGAGTCTGCCGTCGTCGCTGACCAGATTGTGCTCAACATCGGACCGGTGACAGATCCTGCTCAACCGTCTGGCTATGAGGGCAATCGCGCCAAGGGTCTTCTGGTGCTCAATGGCAAACTCAAGGCGACCGGCGAAGGCGGCATCGTGTACGCCCAGCGTCAGTTTGAAATTCAAGTGCCTTCGGTATTCCGACTTGAACAAAACCCGGTAACGCTTCACTACCAATTTGGTGGTCCGGCCCTGGGTGATGCCACCTTGAGTCAAGAGGCTGACAAGCGCTTCATCACGCGCGAGGGCGTTCGGCAAGAGCTGCCTGCGGGCGCTACCCTCAATCTGCGCTCTGGCGAGCGACTGGTCGGCACCGCCGACGCCTTCAGCGGTGTTCGGGTCATGGGTGATGGCCAGGTCGTGTTAAACGGCATTTCGGCCAGTGTCGTTGACCTTAGCCAGATCACCACGACCGGTACGCGCAGCCTCAACATTCAAAGCTCGGTCATTCTGGCTCCAGCGACGCAGCTGGGTGGCTTTACCCTGACGGTTGCGCCGCGTCAGATGCTGACCCTGTCCGCGCAGCAGGCCGATGGTCGAAGCGTCAGCGGCTTGGGCGACGTAGTCGTTCGGGCGCTCAACGCGGACGTACCCAATGTGAATTTAAGCGCGGTGGTCGTTAGTGGAACCCGGGTTCTTGAGGTCGGTGCAAGTGGCGCTCTTTCAGGCGCCGCGGTACTGGGTTCCTTCGGTATGCGTCTGGTGGGCGGTACCGCCGAAGCACCGGCCAGCTTTACCCTTCCGGCTTCGGTCATCAGCGGTCGTTCGGTACAAAGCGCAGCCAACAGTGCCGGAACGCTCTCCATTACCGCAGTCGGTGGTGCGGCGCATGATCTTGGGCGCATACAACTGGGTACGGGCTTAACAGGGCAGATCTTGATCTCGGGCGCGGTGGATCTCAGCACGCTCTATGCGGACAAGCGCATCGATCTGGGTAATCTCGCGATTGCGCTCGCTGCCGATGCCAACCTCACCCTGACGGCTGAGCAGGCGTCTTCTCGCACTATCGATGAAGCAGCGGGTGTATCTGGTGGCACGGCGCGTGTGACCGTCATCGGCCTTGATGACGGGGTGTATGACTTTAATGCGATCCGTCCTAATGGCAGCTTCATGGTCGATTTGGCTGCGGGGCTTGCTCAGGTAACGCTCAATGCTCAGACCAAGCTTGGGCAGACCGTGCAAAGCGCGTCTGCGGCGGCGGCGCAACTTCGTGTGGGCGCAGGCCAGACCCTTAGCCTGACTGCTGACCAGGCACACGGCCGCTCAGTGATCGATATCAGCGAAGCAAACCCGGGTAAGGTCATCATCACCGCTCTGGGTGGCGGTACAGTCGATCTCAGCGGCGTTACCGCGGGTGCCAGTGCGGCCGACCGCACAGTGCTACTAACCGCAACGGTTGAGACTCTGAGCAGCCAGACAAAGTTGGGCGACACCTTTGTAGCGGTACCGACGGGCCGCACGCTGGCGGTGGACGCGGGGGCTGCGCAGCAGATCGGTACCGCCACCTTTAACGGCGGTGGCACGCTGAAAGTGGTGGGCAACCTGTCGTTGCTGAATCAGGCCGAGGCCCAGGCGCGCTTTGCCAGTGTGCGCACTGCTACGGTCGATCTGACCGCTGTCAATATGACGGGTGTCAGTACTGCGCTAGTACTGCCCAGCACCTCGCTGTTTGTGCTCTCGCCTGCGCAGGTTGCAACCGTCGATATTGTCGGCAGTGCGCTGAACAATACCCTGATCATCGATGTGACTTCGGCCACCGCGAACGGCGCGACGCCCACCGTCAAGCTGCGCAACGTATTTCTCAATGGCGGATCTGATCGGGTCACCTTCCGTTTTGGCGCCAGCGATACGGGCGCGCGCGTAATTCTCGATTCGAGCTCGGTATTGAACCTGGGCGATGGCACTGATGTGTTTGAGTCGCGCGGTGGCACGGTTGATCTCAGTCAGCTGCAAAGCCTGAGCGGCCGTATTGTGGGTGTTGAGCGTGTGCTGGTGAATTCGGCTATCGATATGTCCATCGGTGTGTTCCGTGACCTGCTCGCTAACGGCGCGCTACAGGGGGGCGGTCAGCTGCGCATTAGTGGGCCCATCACGCAGGCTCTTGATCTCCGCAACATCAGCTTCGCGCCCGGTGGCGTAACGGTGCCGACCCTGCACTTTGTGGACGGGGTTGCTGCCAACTTCGCATCGGGCGGTCTGGTGACCCTGCCAGGCGCGGCTACGCCGGTGGTTATCAAGTACGGCGCTGGAACCGGTCAGACGGTACTGGGCTTTGATCAGACCAGCGTAGCCATTCCGCAGGATGCTGATCTGACGGTGTTCACCGGTGAGCAGCTTGCGAGCGTTGCCCTGCGCGGGGCCGCTGAGACGGCGGGAGTGAAGTCGCTTACCCTGGGGGCTAATCTCACACTTGCGGG
>JBILWH010000198.1:0-3632 GCA_044370015.1 Bdellovibrionota bacterium
AATTTGAACAGGAATATGGGCTCCTCGTTCTACAAAAAAAACAAATCCATCTGTATTTGCAGGCCAAGCAGACTCACCTACTCTCCACTGAAATAATTCAAACTTACGAGAAGATCTTTTATTAAGATCCCATTGAACACCTTGAATAAAATCAAGCGGCCCTACAACAGCGACACGTATAGGGTCTTCAAAAGAAAGATTAGGATCCATTCTTCTAGAATACGGGCTCACTCACATGCGTTCAAGCACATGTCTGCAAGTGGAACGTCAACATTTTTGGTATTTATTCATTTACCTTAAGCGCGACCGTCGAGGGCCCACTTTCAATCGCCCTCTTTTGACGAATAGCTTCTGCAACTGCTTGAAAATCAGGTGCACCCAAAACAGCTTCTGCAAAATCAGCTTTTGAATCTTTATATTGCCCTATGTACTCGTTTTTAAAATTTGAAATTCTCTCTAAAGACTCATCTAAAAAAGACAACGGAAGAAGTCCGCTCTCAAAAGCTTTGACTAAGCGTTCATGCGTACTAAGTGCGGCATCAAAATTTTGGCAAATGAGTATATGATCACAACCCGCTTCAACAGCCATCATTGATGCGTCCTCAATTCCGTAATCATTCACAATGGCGCCCATTTCCATATCATCCGAAAAAACAAGCCCCCTAAAGCGAAGGTCTTTGCGGAGAAATTCACGAATTATTTTTTTTGATAATGTTGCAGGTCGTTCCGTATCAAGTGCTGTATTTAAAATATGTGCCGTCATGATTCCATTACAACGTGCACGAATGGCTCTTCGAAAGGGCAACCAATCGCAAGCTTCAAGCTGATCTTTCGTCAAATGACACTTCGGCAACTCAAGATGCGAATCAACATTCGCAGGGCCATGGCCTGGAAAATGTTTTGCAACAGCCATCACTCCACCTTTTTGCAAACCTCGAACCATTGCAGAGACATGGCTTGAAACAATTTCAGGATCAAGACTATAAGTACGATCACCGAGAGCGGGTGCGTTCAGATCTCGAGGAACATCTGCTACAGGCGAAAAATTCAATCGAACTCCCACCGCGTGAAGCTCACGGGCCATAATAAAACCCAATTCAAAAGTTGTTTTGGGCGAATTTAAATCTCCACAAGTTTTTGCAGCTGGGATTTTTGTAAAAGGATCTCCAAAACGCTGTACTCGACCCCCTTCATGATCAACACCCATCCACGCAGCCCACGATTTATGGCTATTGGGAACAATTGCTGACTGAATGTCATTACAAAGAGAAACAACTTGCTTAACGTTTTGATAATTTCTTTTAAAGAGAATCACTCCGCCTGGAGCCAATTTGGAAAGAGATTTTTTTTCCTCTGCTTTTAACTCAGGCCCCGAAACGCCGACGATTAACAACTGCGCAACTTTGCGTTCCAAATCAGAGCTCATCATATTTAAAGATAACGAATTCCTTTGGGATCAAACAATGACGAAAATCTGTCGCACACACTTTGTAAAATATATAAAATTAAAAAAAGCACAAGTGCTGGTATAAAAAAGCGCTCAGGTGACAAAAAGAGATAACTTCTTCCCTCACTCAAAAGACGCCCCAGACTTGGCGTGAGTGGATCAAAGCCCAAACCTAAAAACATCAAAAGGCTTTCGCTTAAAATAACCCTTTTAATAAGGGTTAACGAAGAAATTGAAACAGGCATAAAAAGTCTTGGAAAAATATGAATAAAAAAAAGTCGGTTTTTTGTGGCCCCCAATGCCCGAGAGGCTTCAACGTACTCACACGCATGCGCTTGAATCACATAAACTCGAAGATGCCTGATCATTATAGGAACTTGAGTTAGAAAAACGCTGAACAAAACAGCAGCTAAACTGCCTCCCGCTATTGCGGCTAAACTCAACAAGAGAAGCTGATTAGGGAGAGCAATAAAAACATCCAAAAAAGATAAAAAAGTTTTTGAGCAAATATTTTCTTTTCTAAGTAAAAACGCACAAAAAAGAGCAAAGGGAAGGCATAAAAACAAACTCTTCAGCCCAACAGATAAAGAATAAAAAACTCCTTCCAAAACCTTTAGAAAAAAAAGCTGAAAAGAGGTGTCAGGCATCTATCCTCCTTTTTAGAAGAGACGTCATTTTTAAACTCGATAGATGTAAGAGAGCTAAAAGCATTAGCAAAGAATAAATCAGAGGCAAATCTCGTGCTCGCAGAGCTTCAAGAGTCAAAGCTCCTATGCCCGGCAAATCAAAAAGAGCTTCCACCAAAATTGACCCCGAAATAAAGCTTAACCACGTTAGCAAGCATAATGATAAAAAAGGAGGAAAAACATTTGTCAAAACGTGCATCCAAAGAATTCTTTTATTTGTTAAACCCTTTGCTCTTAAAATCAGAACAAAACGTTGTCTTAAGACGTAATCTATTTCGGCTTCTATCTCTCTAAAAAAACGTGGGGCCACAAGAAGTGCTTGAGTAAAAGCTGCCAAAAAAATCATAAGCCTCAACCGTTCTGATCCAGCAGGACAGTAAGACGTAAAAGCACAAAAGAACCAAACAATCATAGGGAAAACAACTAAAGGGGGAAGAGAAATAAAGAAATTAGCTAGATTTTTCATTTTTTTTCTATCTTGAAGAAACATTAAGAACACAAAAAAAAGAGAAAAAAAGATTGATAAAAATGACAAATAAAAAGTGGGGTAAAGATGCCTCCAAATCACAGCAATATTTTTTTCTTTATAAACAAGGCTTGAACCCCAGTTAAAAGTTAGGAAATTAAAAAAACGAGAAAAAAAATTTTCATTTACTAAATACGCGCTAGATATTTTTTTCAGATCAATTAGATTTGTCTCGGAATCGCTCACAAAATCCGAGATGTCTCCTGGAAGCTTCCAAACTAAAAAGTGAATCAACGTATAAACCAAAAGGATGCTTAAGAAATAAAAAGCAAAACCCTTTAAGATTCTCACTCTTTTGAATTAATCATAAAAAACTAAAGAGGCCAGAAGTCTTTTGCTTTTTCGTACGATAGCTTGGGATGTCTAAGGCTTAAGATCTCTCTCCAAAGCGAAGAAAAGCTTTTCTCAATCATTTCTCTTGCTTCTTCGAAGTATTGTTTTTGATTGAGATCAATCCAAAACTCATCTTCTTTTTGAATAAATTCCTGGGAGCAAACTTTAATACCTCCTTGAGCAAGAGGCTCATAGATCGCCTCAAACAAATTTGCCTCTCGTGGTGAAATTTTCTTCGAAGCAATAAAGGACACACTTTGAGCGGAAAGAGAGTGCACACCCAAAAAGTGGGCTGGCTTTTTTTGATTTGATGGAAGCTTTTGAGGATCCTTTAGCCAAATCCCATCAAAACTCACCCAAAGCGGTTGATAACGACTTAGGTACTTAGAATTAAAACTTAAAGACATTTGATTGTTTTGTGATGCGATAAATTTAGAAAGATCTATATGAGCAAGAGTATCTCCATTCAAAACCATCAAAGCATTATCCTTTACAAAACCCTCTTGAATGATTTTTAAGATTGAACCGCCCGTGCCTAAAATTTGATTTTTTTCATGGGAATAAGAAAGCTTTAATTCGGGTAAAAGCGAAGAAAAAAGACAAAGCGATTCAGAAACCTGGTCTGATAAATGATGGGCAT
>JBILWH010000199.1:0-3622 GCA_044370015.1 Bdellovibrionota bacterium
CTTTTCCCCTTGCTCTTCACTTGGGGGCTTTGGGCTTAGGCTATACCTTTGGTCTTAGTTCTACGACGGCTGCTAATCTTTCAGCGGGAATTGCGATTGCAACTTTTGCGGGACTTAACACATATATTGCTGTGAAGAGTTCTGATTTAAAGCGAAGTAATTGGACAGAAGAGATGGATTATTGGTTGCCTATCGTTTCAACGACGTTACCTCTTTCTATGATGGCTCCAACAGTGTTGGGTGCGGGCACTTCTGCGATGAAATATCTATATGTAGAAGGAATCGCTTTTTGGCAAACTCTTAAGAACTCTGCAAACTGGGTTCGAACAACATCTTCTGCTGACAAATTTCAATTTATTAAACAACTGCCCTCAACAGCTGTTCGAAATTGGTATGAGTATTGGTTTAAGTACAATGAGCAGGGTGTGCGATCCATAAATTATTCCAAGGTGGGATATATTTTTGCGGTGAATTCGGCTGCAGTGATTGCAGAAATAGTGGACCGAGAATATTTAAGAGATGATCCCAAAGAAAAGTTTTTCTTAGGTGATGGAAAAATTAATCCTGTCTCAATTTACAAACTCATACCCGGAGCTGCATGGGGTGTTGTTTATACCCCTGTTATGAATGTAAATAATTATTTTTCTAGATACTTAATTTACCGAACTGTGGAATTGTTGAGTAATGCATCTGTTTACATGGTTGTTAAAAAAGATGCCGACATGAAGTACTTTGCGTTTGATTTATTGTACGGAGCCACGGGGAGTTCTTATTTTGGTGAGTTGTCACGTGCAGTGACTTTATCGATTATGAATTCGGGCTACCGAAATCAAACTCAGTTTCTGTTGAATTTTGCTTTTAGTATTGCAAGTGTCTTCCCCCGAACAAGCATAAGAAATTATTTTATGTCACTTTATCGCTACGGGATCGACGAAAAGACTGCCGATCAGTTGAAGACGATTCTTGCTAAAGAAGCGCGGATTCACATCAATGAATTTACCAACGAAGAAATAAAAGAGGCTCTTAAGGATTTTCTTAAGAACCCCGAAGTGTATAGCTTTCTAGAAACAAATCAGTTGAATTAAAAAATTCAATTAAACGTAATCTTTTTTCTTAATTTTTTCTAAAATGATTTTCTCAAAAGCTTGTGGGTCTTTTGGGTTTACCATGAAGAAAGCCTGTTGTTCGCAACGGCGTTTTTCTTTGATGAGCCAATCAAGAATTTCTGAAACTCCCTTGTTCTTTTTATCTTTAAAGAACGGGTCGTTGGCGAGAGCATCTTGAGCTTTTTTCAAAGAGCGTCCTTCAACGGGATCTCTTGGGTCTACATTGTAGTTTGTGAGATCGTATTTTTTAACGTCATCTGGAAGCACTCCTAAGAATCTTACCTCAGGAGCCGAGAAGTCTTTATTTCGAATTAAGCTTGCTGCAGACCCCGCTTTCAGAGTGCGGAAAATGTTTTGCATAGTGTACGCGTCAAGATCTCCGAGAAAGTAGATAGGAATCTTTAATTGATCTTGAATCGTCTTTGCCCAAGCGCGAACTCCGTTTGAGGGAACCCCTTGAGCGCCCATGACAATTGCATTGTGTCTTTTCGTAAACCCGTTGGTGACGAGAGTATTTGCCGTACCTTCTGATTCCACAACGAGACAAAAATCGATTTTTCCTTTTTTAGGTTTGATCGTAAAACTTTGCGGACGGTTTTTGGGTTGAAAGGGAGTTGTTCCCAAAGAGCTCAAGTCGATTGTCGCTTTGGTTCCATCGGGCATGTGTTCTGTGACAATCAAATTTTGGCAGTAAGTTTGTCCGCCGCGATCATTGGCAAAACAGTTGATTTCTTCGCGGTAAATCTCCATCAATTCGCAAATAAAATCGATAATCGAATCACTTTCGACTTGATCGTTAAAGTCGAGAGGCTTGAGTTTTTTGTTTTGTTTGCATTCACCTTTTGCGATGTAATAAAGCTCGCGCTTTGTGTTGACCGCACCTGAATCCAGATTGCGCAATAAAATCTCAAGAAAGAAAACCGATCGAGACATCTTTAACACGGATGAAACGTTGAGTTCTGTTTTGACAGTTTTTTCTCCAGGAGTGAGGTAACCCACTTTGTGATCGTAGAATGAATTATCGAGTGAGCATTTGATGGCCTCAAGGACTGGGCGATTCGCTCTTTCGAGTTCTTTGAGCATTTCAGCGCACATTTCACGCGCGATTTTAGGAACTTCTTTGTCTGGGTCTTTGATTGTAGCAAGGTGTTTACGAGACATTAAGCATCTCCTTCAAGAGCGAGCGTTGTTTGCTCGCTGTCATTTTTATCTTTTTTGTTTTTTTTTGAAGATTTTTTATCCGATGACTTATCAGATTCTTGTCCTGAAGAATCATCTTCTTCTGAGCCTGCTTCACTTAAAGAAGAGGCGCCGCCTTTACCCGTCATTTTTTGATGAGCTTCTTCTGCTTTTTTCAAGTCTTCTAGGGCAACTTCAGAATCTCTTCCGAGGATTTTCATCAAACCCTCACGAGCTTTCTTAAGTTGATTCTCGGATGCAGAGGTAATGCGCCCAAGACCTTCAATCAAAATAGGTCCGAATTGTTCAATGTGCTGAATTTTCTTTTCATAATCTGCAGCACGTAATTCTTTTTTGATGTGACGAGAAAGCTTTTGTCCCGCTTGCATGATAGCTAAGCGAAGTTCTTCTACTAATTCATCACTTGCATCGATTGTTTCTTTGGATGCGTTTTTAAATTTAATAAACGGAGACACGACACTCACGGCAATGACGTAAGGGCCAAGTGGAATTGAATTCTTAGGCTGAGCAAGTCCGTAAGCTTTCCAGTTAACGCTTTCAATCGCTTTTACGATCGCACACGCGGCCTTATCGAACTGAAGCGGAACTCGGTTTGCAAAGCGCAAAACTTGAGCAGACTGTTCTTCTTCTGCAGAAGGTCTGTTTTTCAAACGAGCAACAGCGACTTCTACGACTACGGGTTTTGCGTCGCAAATTTGAGGTTTTCTGGAGACGACACTAAAGAAATCCACTTCACCTAAGCGATCGACGCTTTTTGAAAGAGCTTCTTCTCCAATGCGAAGAACACTTTTGGTAGAAGGAGCCATGAGCTCAACACTTTGAAGAGCTTGATAGAGTTTGTGTTGCTCGTCTTTTGAAAGGTCGGTGAGTGATCGGTTGAGCCAAGCTTTTTTAAATCCGTGCTTGGTCATTTCGTTGGTTACGTCACTCGAAATGCGAGAAAAACCCTTTTCGAAAAAATTTTGGACAGAAACTTTTCCAAAAAGATGAATGTGGTGAATGAATTCGCCCAGCTTCATTGTATGAGGGTGGGGAGAGACAGCATCAGGAAGATTAATAATTTCTTGGCTTACGCGCTCAAGAGAAATTTCCTCTTCTTTATTGATTTTATATTTGAGGCTTAAGTGCGGATTAACAAGACTTGTTCCTTTAAGATAAGTTAGAAGTCCGCCTTCACCTTGAAGTTGCAAGCGCCCATCAAAGAAAAATTCAACACAGGTGCCCTGAGGTCTGTCCCACGTAATATTTTTCTTCTCAATCACAGAGCCTTGGTTTTTTTTGATGTCCACTTCGATCAACGCTTTAAGAGCCTGCGG
>JBILWH010000200.1:0-3614 GCA_044370015.1 Bdellovibrionota bacterium
ATTGATTCATTAGTAGCAAACACAGACTACACATACCTTGAAGCCATTGTTGAATATTGCACAAAGATAGGCATGGAAATAGAAATTGCAGCTTCTTTGATTAATTCGGATTTGAAATCTAAAATCGAAGCACAGGCGATGGAACTGAATCTTCTTAAAGTTAAGACTACAAAATTACCGATATGATAACTGGATATGAAGCTTTCTGTATTTACAATGCAATCAAATTACATTTTTCCAATGAAAAATATGATTTCTTTAAATATGGGGGTAAGAGTAAAGTTACAGTAGATTCGTTTGAGAAAAGAAAAGACAAATACTATTTTTATAAACTTTCTCGTAGACTTCCTAAAAAAGAAGATTTAATTCTTTTTCTTGCCAGTAATTTTGTTGAGAATGAAAACACATGGATTGGTGATCTTCTTTTGGAAGAATCAGAAGAAGTGTACAGAAAAAGATTGAAAGTCATTCAAAGCATCTCATATGTTTTTGAAAATGATTGTAATAAAATTTTCGAAGATGTCGATGAGCCAAATGATATTTTGCAAGTGAAAAATGGTGAATACCCAATTCTCTTGAATAAATCTCTGAGAAAAGAGATAGAGATTGAGTCTTTGATTATTCTGAATGAGATTTTGAACTTCCTTCCTATGTGGAAAAGGAAGATAACAGATACCGTAAGATGGCCTGAGCACTGTAAAAAGATTGAGAAATATTGCCCATTTATCCCGAAGGATAGTGTAAAATGTAAGCTCATCCTCAGAAAGGTGCTCAGCCTAAATGAAAAAATTGCCCATTGATATACACTACTAAATAAAGTATATCATGTTTTTGTGGATAATCCGTAATATTAATACATACTCCGTTATACGAAAGGAAAATTATGACTTCTTTTGCATCTCTTAAACGAAACAAATCTTCGTTTGAAAAACTCACTAAAGCCATTGAATCAACCAACCAATATTCTGATGCTGGTTCCAAAGACGACACCAGATTTTGGCAACCCGATGTTGATAAAGCAGGCAATGGCATGGCCGTTATTCGTTTTCTCCCTGCTCCCTCTGTTGATGGTGATGACGCTCTTCCTTGGGTTCGTTATTTCAATCACGGTTTCCAAGGCCCCGGTGGTTGGCTTATTGACAACTGTCCCACAACCTTTTCGGAAAAGTGTCCAGTTTGCGAACACAATTCTGTGCTTTGGAACTCGGGAATCGACGCCAATAAAGATATCGCCCGTAAACAGAAAAGAAAGCTAACCTACATCTCTAACATTCTTGTGATTTCTGATCCTAAGCATCCAGAGAATGAGGGTCAGATTAAACTTTTCAAATTTGGTAAAAAGATTTTTGATAAAATTTCGGAAGCTATGAATCCGGAATTTGAAGATGAAAGTCCTATTAACCCATTTGATTTTTGGAGTGGCGGTAACTTCAAACTTAAAATTCGTAATGTTGAGGGTTATCGAAATTATGACAAATCTGAATTCGAAGATCCCTCGGAACTTTTCGATGGTGATGATGAAAAACTTGAGCAACTCTGGAAGAAAGAATTCTCTCTTAAAGAGTTGGTTGATCGCAAAAACTTCAAAAATTATGATCAACTGAAAACTCGTCTTGATAAAGTTCTTGGTCTTTCTTCTGCTCCTATCAATACTAAAGGTGTTGATGAAGATGTGTCGTATGATGATGACGATGATGTGCCTGCGAGTAAGCCATCAAAACCAGTATTTAAGAAGACAGTCAGTGATGACGACGATTCAGTTACTCCTGTGAGTAAGAAATCGTCAGATGAAGATGATGATTTGGACTTCTTTAAAGAACTTGCTAAATCAGATTAATATTCTGAAATAAAAAAACCCGCTTCGGCGGGTTTTTTCTTAAATAACTCTTGATAACAACGTAGCCATATCCACATCAATAACTGAAGCTGGCACAGTTACAGATGGAGCAGCGGAAGATGGAGATCGAACATTATTCGTAGTTGGAGCATTAACGACAATAGGAACAGATGGCATAAAGCTTGCCATTTTATTCTCTGCTGATCTTTCAGATAAAATACTTCCGACCTTCGAATCGTTTCTTTGTAAAACAGCCATGACTTCGCTGCTTTTTATGTTAGCTTTGTTCACTCCTCCATAGAACGATTCGTTACCTGTGCTTATTTGACCACTTTTTAATAATCTTCCTTTTGGTGCTGGAATCGAAGCCCATTCTTGTGATAATTTATATTGAGCCTCTTCTAAATTTCCCTGTTGAATAAGTTTATTGATGTTTCTTCTTTCGATTAAAGCTAAGGCTAATCTGTCTTGTAATTCTGGTGTAAATTTTTCATTTGCGGAAACATCACCCTTTTTCATCAACATATTTAAAGTATTAGGTATAATTTGATACTTACCAGCAGCGAAAATTGTTTTTTTATTTTGTCTTTCTTCTGCACTCATGTTTTTTGTTGGCGCTCTACTTAATATATCACCAACTGTCATGTCAGTAAGTTTCTGTCCTATTACATCAGTAGAAATACCCGATCCAACAATAGATCCCTTTGCAGTTCCCTGATTCATAGAATCATAGGAAAATTCTTTACTCCCCTTTTCTTTGACTGCCTCACCTTTCGCTATCAGTTCTAATAGAGGATTCTTTGAAATTTGCATTGGAGTCGTGTTCTGTAGTGGCGGGGCTACAGATGGCTCCACAAACCCTCTTCCGGCTCGCATATCAGGAACTCTTTCAGAGGCTGTTGGTTTTATTTCTACCTTAGACTTTTCTGTAGTTTCAGGAGCAGGAGCAGTTCTTTGATTTTTAATAACTTCTGCTCTTTCTTTTATATCTTTGATTGAGGGGTTTGTATTACCCTCCCTTAAAAGCTGTCCTGTGGCAGTATCTTCTAAATAAATTCTATCAACTTCAGTCTGTCTTCTTATTCCTTCAGTTCTTGTAGTGTCTGATTTTTTGCCTAATATAGGATCATATCCATATTGTTCTATTGCGGCTTGACGATTTTTAAGAGAATCATACTCTTTTAATTGTGCTTCCTCTTCAGTAGATAATATCTCACCTTCTGATTTTCTTTTCGACAATTCAAGATACTTTTTTTGCTTTTCATCTTCATTCCCTTTAAGATAATTCATTAATGCTGCCACGCTTGTGATTGCGGCAAGACCTATAAAGAAAGGGTTTGTGACGATTTTTGTTAAAAAAGAAATCAAAGAAGTCATTATTTTTCCGTCTAACCCAAAAGCTTTTATAATATTATCAATACTGAAAGCCGCTAAGATTCCTGTTAAAATAGTTGAGCCTATATTTTTAAAAGAGTTGATGATGCCGTCTTTAAGATCTTTAAGAGTTTTAGTAAACATACCCAAAAAACCAAGAGGAGATGCTTCTGTTTTCTGTTTTTCAGGCGTTGTCGTTGAGACTGGAGTCAATTTTCTGTTTTCTCTTTTGAAGAGATTTTCATAAGTGGCTTCTCTTTCTTTTGCTGCTTTAAAGAAAAGATCTGTTTTATACGTTGGCTTCCCACCACTAATTTTTACAAGCTTAGCGATATTCTGTCTCATCAAATTCATGTCTCTAGACATGGCTGGGAGAACCATTGTATTTTTTGCTGTTATTTTT
>JBILWH010000018.1:0-11046 GCA_044370015.1 Bdellovibrionota bacterium
TTTGGTGGAAGGGACCAAACCTCACAGGTAGCGGCGGAAAAGGCGGAAAAAAACGTATGAGCCAAGAAGAGGTTCGTCGTCGATTGAGTCTTGTTGTGAACAATGAAAAAGACGATAAGGTAGGCGACAAGGGAATGCCTATCACTTGGAATTAAAATTAAATTTGGATATTTTCTGCTCTATGAATTTTGATTAGAGAATCAAAAACTTTTTTTTCTTTTTTTCCAAGCTCAATAAACTCTAGTCCGGCTTGTAGTTTGTTACGCCACACTTTTTTAACCTTTACTTCGAGAGCGGGAATTTCTGGCAAAATAAAAAGTGAAAGTTTAAAGTTTTTGGGAACTTCCTTATCTCTTTGGATATTAATTCGAAGGCCAGAAATAGAGAGATCGACAATCATGCAATCCATTTTTTTATTAGAAATGAAATACTCAGCCGGCACATGAATGAGGGCGCGAGGGCTTTTTCGATCTTTAAGTGTCATGCTTGAGTGCCTGTTTTTTTGTTTGAGTTAAGCATCATTCCACTTTGAATAAGGAGTCTTTCCAGATGAGGAGAGCCTGAATTTTCCCATCGCTCAAAAAGTTTGAGAAGGCCATCGTTGTTGTTCAGAAGTGTTTTGTCGTGAAGCTCAGCAAAAATATCTGTTACTTTTTTAAAGCTATCTGAAAGAGAGAAAAAAACGTTAAGGGCTTTTTCGGCACTTATATTTTCTTGAATTTCACCTGCTCGGTAATAGGCCTTTCCCCCAAGAGCTTGATAGTAGTCCATATCAAGAAGACTTTTTTTAATGCGTTCGTTGAAAAACCCAGAAGTAAAAAGAGAGTAGTCACCTAAAATTTGAAGAGCGTAGTATTGCTGCTTAAGAGGAAGTGCTTGGATTTCTAACCAAAATTGAGTGGGTGTATGTTCTTTTGTTTCACATATCAATTCTTCACCGGGCAATTTAAGGCATAACTGAGGAGTGTTTAAAAATTTTACAAGCAAAGCGCTTAAATAGTTTTTAATTTCAGGCGCTAAATAAAGCCCTTGGTTAAGGGATATGTTTTCTATCTCTTGTCGAAAATAGTCCGCAGCAGTAGGAACGATTGTTAAGCGACTCAATCCCCATTCTCCTTCTATCTTCTATTCGGAGTAATTAAGGCAACTTTTGTTAAGAAATAGTTAAGAAATTCAATTATTTGACAATTAAATGAATTAATTACGCTACGTGTAAATAGTTGATATAATAAAAATATGGGCACGTTGTCTGTGTGTTCAAATTTAAAAATTCTTTCCCACAAAACATGTAAATTATTTTTCTTTTTATTTTTTATTTTTTCTTCAAAAAACTTGAGAGCAGAATATGAAGCTACAGGTGCAGGTGAAGTGGTGGATTCGAACTTCTTTGGGGGTCTCACAAAAGAAGAGTTAGAGAAATTAAAAAAAATGGAAGGAGCCTATCAAAAAGCAGTTTATGAAAACTTTCAAACATTTATTGATGGGGCTAAGCAAACACGTGACGGAGGTAGTGGGCGTTATTCCTCTTTTGGAGAGAACCATGTCGGAGTCAACGCTATTTGGGAACACTCGATCAACGGTGCGGAGAGAGTCAATGTTAAAGGGGCTCTGGGTAACGAAAACCTAAGTCCAGCTGAGATTATTAGAAAAAATAAAGAAATCATGGACAGTTACTGCGTAAAAACAAATTCGAATCCAATGAATCCAGAAGAATGCAGAAATAAATTTACAGGACAAATCCAAAAGAAAAACTTTAGCATTTCTGCAGCGGTATATGATGCGGGCCCCGCTCACGGTAACGATCCAAATGATGAGCACAGAGTTTATGGACTTAAAGAATCCGTTAGAGAAGAAAATAAAAAATTTGGTGAACAGTATGGAAATAGAATTATTCAAGACGCAAAAAAACCTGGTGAAAATATAAATTTAGAACAGTTAGAAATTGCACGTTTACAATTGGAACAGCAAAAACTTGTTCACACATATTCCATGGCTTTTGCTTTGAAAGCTGCTCGTTTGTCAGGTTATCCCTCTGCAGCTGATGAATTTAAGCAAATCGCTTTAAATGCTTTTTCAAGAAACAAAGGAAACATAAAAAAAGCAGAGGCTGAGATTAAGCAAGAGCTTGCAAAAAGAATTGCAGAGTACAGAGTTTTAGGCTCTACAAATTTATGTGAGAATATAAAATTTAAAAATAACCCTGTTTGCTCTTCCTCTCCTCCAGGAACCAATGCCAAAAAAGATAGATCATCTATGGCTAAAGATATTTTAATGATGTTAGGCGCCTCTCAAGAGCCAGAAGCCGTTGCTAAAATGGAGACAAAGCTTTTAGATTTTTACACAGTTAAAGATTCTAGCGGAAAACCTGATTCAAGTGAAAAGCGTGATCTTACTGATGTGATTACAAAGCTTAGCTTAAGTGACTTATCAGGTATTGTTGATGAAAAGGATTTGAAAGATTTATACGCATCTGCAGATCCCTCTCCAGACCAAAAAAAAGAAATGGGTGAATACATAGCAAAATTACCTAATTGTTTAGAGTTTAATGTATTTTGTTATGCGGGTATTGGTCCGACTAATAATCTACAAAAAGATAGCAAAGGTAATGCTACTTTGTTTCAAGAGATAAAGGGTGAAACTGGACCTTATTTCAAAGATACTCGTGAACTTACTTTTTCAAATTTTGCTTATGCGGCTAACAGGCCTCTTAGTGAAACAGAAAGCATTGTGACAAATTCTGACTTTAATAATCAAACAGACGTCAAGCTTCGAACGGGATATAAGAAAGGAGAAAGGCCTTATGAGGAGTTCCAAAAAAATTATAAAGAAGCTATGAGAGCTGCAAACGACATACATCAAAATTACGATAATGAAGTTATTCAAGCCTACAAAAATGCTGGGGCGACACAAGCGGATATTGATTCTTTAAAAGCTAACTACAGTACTGATAAATTTGATCCAACAAAAAAAACTTTTTTTCAACTTTTTGGTGGGATGCAAAAGGGACGTGATGCTGTTTTATCTTCTTGGCGAACAAATCCCAACTCGTTTGTTGATCCAAATGAAAAAAAAGGAACTGCTATGATAAAGGCTCGAGCCCCTGCTTCAGCAGGTCAGGTCTCTCCTTCCTCCTCTGCTCGAGGAAAAGTCAGTGTACCTAAAAAACCTCGAGTAAATTAATTATAAAAATAACTTTGTTTTTCGAAGTGGAATCAAACAACAAAGTCCGGGAATAGCCGCTATTCCACACATAATAAAAAACGGAAAATATCCCGAAAGTTTTGTTCCATCACCAAGCATTTCAACAATTTTTCCTGAGTATCCAGAGAAAAAATTTCTTCCAACTGTCGCAAGGCTTGAAAGAAGAGCAAATTGAGTTGCGGTAAAACGTTGGTTGGTGAGAAGAGCAAGAAATGCCATCAATGCCGCCGTACCCATTCCAGCGGTAAAATCTTCAACGCTCATGACCACGGCAAGGGGTAGGAGTTTTGCCCCAAAAAAAATAAGAATTGAAAAACAAAGTGTGGATAAAGCCTGTAAAATTCCGCAAATCCAAAGCGAGCGATAAAGGCCAAGTATGTAAATCATCGATCCCCCAACAGCAAGTCCTGCAATCGAAGAGTAAAGGCCCACAGCTTTACGTGTAATAGCGAGGGAATCTAATTGAAATCCAAGATCAACATAAAAGGGACTTAGCATTTTTCCAGCCATGGCATCGCCAAATTTATAAAACACAATAAAGGCAAGAATGAGCAATGCATGGGGACGAGTGAAAAAATCCTTCAGAGGTTCCAGGATACTTTCTTTAAGGTTTTTGGGAGCACCTTGTTTAGCACTAGGCTCTTGAGCCCAAAAAGTGGTGAAAATTCCAATGATCATCAAAGCAGACATCAGCTGAAAGGATTGACCAAAAGTAAAATTGAGTGTGTGGGGGCTCACAATCCAAACGCCAAAGCCTGAGGCCACCAATACACCCAAGCGATAGCCGTAGTTTGCAAGAGCTGATCCAATTCCTTGCTCGCTGTCTGCTAGGATTTCTCTGCGATAAGCATCAATAGAGATGTCCTGAGAAGCGCTAAAGAAACCTGCTAAAATTCCGCAGATCGCAATAGATGCCAGGCCGTCTGCCGGATTTTGTAATCCCAAAAAAAACAGAGAAAGAGTGAGTCCCACTTGAGAGACGAGCATCCAGGATCTTCTGCGGCCGAGTTTTGTAAGAGCATAGCGATCCATAAAAAATGACCACAAGAATTTTAGTGAATAGGGGATAGTTACCCAGCCCATAAATCCAATTGTTTTAAGTGAAATGTTTTCTGTTCGAAGCCAGAGTGAGAGGTTATCCGCTATAAGCATATAGGGAAGGCCTGATGCGAAACCCATCAAAAAAACAATGAGCATTCTTTTGTGTGTGAGGGCTGAAAGAAGTTCTTTAAAGCTGTGCTTAGGCTTTGGGCTCGATTTTGAAGACATAAAAACAGTCTAGCAGTGCGAATTTTTTTGCAAAGTCTTCCTTCGTAGAGTTTTAAATATAAAGTGAAGGATTTAAAAAAACAAAAGAGCTATATCGGAACAAATTACCACTATCGAGGTTTAACGAGCTCTGAGGAAAAAAATCTTTTTAAAAAGAATTTTACTTTTCAAAAGCCTTATAATTTAAGACAAATTTTGAAGCATTATTCCGTTCATTGGAAGCAAAGCAAAGATTTTCATGTGATGAATGAGGCTCTCTGGGCTGCCTCAAGGATTCTTCCTTTATGGAAAAATAAAGAAGAACATCTTTTTATGCTCAAAGTTTTTTCTTCTTGGCTTTTACAAGTCGATAACTGGGCCCATTCAGATAACTTATCATCCTTATTGGCCACTCTTTTGGATACTGCCCTTCAATCGAAAAACAAAACATTAATAGACCGACATATACAAGTTCGTCTTAAGTGGAACAAGAGCCGAAATCTGTGGCTTCGAAGGCAATCTATTGTGAGTCTTTTGAATTATTCTCGTCTCAGAAAAAAGACGCTTTCTTTTGAGGAACTTATTTATTTTGTAGATCCACTTTGTGCGGATGAAGCTTTTTATGTGCAAAGAGCCGTGGGATGGACTCTTAGGGAAATCTATAATTTTTATCCCGAAAAAACCTATATGTACTTAACAAAAAATATTCACAAAATAACGAGTCTTGCGTTTAGTGCTGCAACTGAAAAACTTAAAAAAGAAGAAAAAGAGAAACTTCTTTTTTTAAGAAAAAATTTCAGAAAGACTACTTAGCGGGCTCTTCACCTTTTGTAACTTCTTCCCCTTGGTGAATTAATTTTTCAAGAATCTTTTTCTGAGGATGAAGAAGGACTTTTCCTTGAACAATATCCCTTAAGTTTTTTGAAAAACTTGGATTTTTGGTTAGATGATAAAGGCAAACGGCATAGTCTTCGGGGCGATCAAGTTTTTGCTTGTTTTCTTTTTGGTTAAAAAAGAGAACTTTTTCTATAACTTTATCAGCAAGAGCTTCGGTTTTTTTGCGATCTTTTGCTAAGTCTTCTCCTGCTTTTCCTTCGAGGGCATCGATTTCCCTGACGAAGTCATCGACCTGATCGGCAATCGTATTTCCTGCAGGTTTACGTTCACTTGAATAGCCCGTGGGTATTAATCCAGCAGCCAAACAAAAAGAAAGTGCTAAGAGATTTATTTTTTTCATGATCGTTCTCCATTCTTATCATCATTTAATTTGTATATGGCCTTAATTTTATTAGAGGAACGGCCACCATATCGATAACTTTGACCGCCACTCCTTGAGCTCTGACCAAAAACAGGGGCCATGTAATCACTATACTCTTCCCATTGTTTTTTATCTTCGTTGTAAAACACAGTGCCAATGTGTCCCGGACTACTAGGATTGTCATAAACAACAACATAGACACCTTGCTTGTCTTTATTCAGTTCATTGAGCATGACTTTGTTTGCAGCATCTGTACGTACTGTGGGACCACTTCCTTTAGAAAACATCACTTGTTCTGAAAAGTAGGGAGATCCGTCTGCTTTTTTTAGATTAGGTATAAAGTCTCTTGTGGCATCTTTTGCATAACCAGGAGGCCTTACGTGCCATTTATCGGTCAATCCTGCGCTCGCAAGCGCTATGTGTGTATAGCGATAACAAAGGCTTCGAGATCGAGCATTTTCGTAGCCATTGTGAGGGTCAAGAACGTCTGGATCGATTTCATCTCCCTCTCTTGAACCAAAAAGTGTCGAGATTTTATCTCTAAGCCTTCCAAAAACACCTCGAGAAGTATTGCGTACGCTAAGTCCGTTACGTGCTTTTTCTGATTCTTCTTTACTTAGCTTTACAGTTTCTCGAGCGGCTCGAATAATTTTTGCTTTTAATGCTGAATCTCGAGGAGGTTTTGAAGAGTATTTTCCAGTAGGTCGTGCCTTTTCATTGTTAATTGCAAAGGGTTTGAGCCCGTCTTCGGTTTTGCATTTTAGATTAAGAGAGCTATCTTTAAAGTTTTTTTGAATATCTGAAATTTTCTTTGAAAGAAGTGATTCAGGATTATCAATTTCTGTTTTCAAATTTTGATAAATGAGATTTGCATCTGTGGATGAATTCTCTCGACTGTAGTTGAAAAAATATTCACTCAGCTCTTTCATTTTTGGATAAATATTTTCTACGCATTTTTGAAAGGATGAGGTTTTTTCAAGTCTTTGACTTAATCGGCACCAAGTTTCAATGTTGTAACTTAACCGACTCAGAAGACCGTGAGCTTTAGAATCACCTAAAATTATATTTCCTTCATTTTTTAATCCAAGGGCTGCTAGCCGAGCCCCATTAAAGAAAAGAGTATTTTTAAAATTATCACAACCAAGTGTTTGAACTGAGCGATGAATGTATTGATCCACAACACCTTCTTGCAGAGCTAAAAACTTATCGTTTTGAGATTTATTTTTTTTTGCAGAATTATCAGCCAAAGAGAGCGAGCTAGAGTATTCAGCAAAGTTGTTATCTAAAGAAAAAGGAGGAATATTTTCTTTTGCGGGTTCAACTGCATGTGATGCTGGTTCTCGACTGGGCGCTTCAGCTCTTTTGGAAGTTGTTGTTACTGGCGCAGAATGTGGAGCTTCTTTTTTTGAGGCAATTTCTTTTTCGCCAGAGCCTAATGTTTTAATGACTGCAGAGACGTGTTCTCCATCAGAACTTTTTTGTGAAATTTCACAACTGGGCTGAGCGGATAGATAGCGAGATTTGTTATGAGGGGTTACAAAGCCCGTGCAATTATCCGGGTTTATTATTGAAACTGAGCTTTTAACTCCTTGGGGGTCGTAGAAATTATCTAGAAGATAGAGGTTCTTAACATTGCCCTTTAATTTTTCAGCATTCTTTTCAAGACCTATGTAGCCAGCACTATGCGCGGCTGTGTTAATTTTGTTGTCTTTACTGAGTTTTTTTAAACACTCAATATCTGTTTTGGAAATTGTTGTATCTGCTGAAGCTGTCGCAAAGACAATTTGATTTAATTTTCCAAGATTATACTGACCCTCAAAAAGCGCTTGGGTTGTAGGTGCGGGGTCTTGCTTGAGTCCTCTAATGTAAAGCAAAGGAGATTCAGAAGAGGCGCGGGAATAATTTCTGGGAACATACAAACATCCAGCGCTATTGCAATTAAGACCTGTCTTTAGAGATTGGGTTAGCTCGCAAAGTTCGCCGCTGATATTTACGGGGGGTCTTCTATCTTGCGAAAACCCAATGTTTTTAAAAATAAAAAAAGACAAGGCAACATAACTCAGTGATTTAAATTTCATTTATAAAATTAGTGTAACGTAATTTTATATCTTTTAGTTCTTCTCTTGAGAGAGAGCTTTTTTATCTTTTTCCTTCAAAGAGCTAGGGCTTCTTTTTTTTAATTTTTCTTTTTCGCATTGGACGTCGTCTTTTTGACAAGTTTCACTCTTAGGTTCTTTGTTTTTCAAATCATAAGCTCGAGCATCATCAAGAATTTGTTTTCTTTCACCAGGGGTGAGGCGGGCAATCTTTACTTTTGTCGCAAATGCTCCAAGTACCAAAAAAATGCTTGCAAAGATTATTTTAGGGGAAAATATAACGTATTTCATAATGATAGACCTCCCATGTCTTGTCTAAAGACTAGCATTGCTTAAAGAATTGAGGATGAGCCCTGAGCTGCTTGTCGATTAAAAGCCAATCTAGGTTCTCACATATAGAGTTTTTTGCGTCGCTTCTTTCAATTTTTTCAAGCCATTCTTCGCATAAAAGTTGCCCATTTTTTTGAGTATGAGCCACGGTTGTTTCTTCCTTCGGAGGTGAGGCTTTTCCATAGGAGACGTAAAAACCTGCAAGCAGTAAGCGAGCGCGAATGACGGTAGAGGCTGTGTAATTGTAAAGAGAACAGTTTTTAGACTGGATATAAGAAAATAATTTTTCAAATGTTTTCAATGACCACATTTCTGAATCAGTTTTGGATGAAAAAGGATCGAAAAAAATTAAATCAGGCCGAGGAGCGTTTGGAAAAGTTTCTAGGAAATCTCCTTCGATTAACTGCCATTGTATTTTTTCTTTGCAATAAAGCGAATTTTCTAAAAGCTCATGTGGGGCTTTGTGCCTCAAGTGCATAAATTCGGCTGGATGAAAAAGGGCCAATCGCAAAGCATCTAGGTCTTTTTCAAAGCTTATAATTTTTAATTTTCCCTTTGATGTTTTTTCTTTAAGCGAATGAATCACCGCCATGGCATTGAAGGCAGCTCCAAGTCCTACATCCCATAAGACAAGGTCTTCATTTTCTTTGAGCTTTTCAAAACGCTCAACTAATTGAGATTGCTCAACGTAAAGTGAGTGGGCCTCGATCATCGGATCGCGCCCCGGATGCATCACCTCGCCACTCTCGCTATGACAAATGGATACACTCCCATCCTTGGCTTTACTCAGAGCAAAGGCACCGATTTGAAGAGGTCTTCGTGAGGGGCGACGGCCAACTTTGGGGGGAACAGTATTAAGGGGAACGTCTCTTTGTTGGAGGCGTTCTCTCCATTCAGAGTAAAAACTTTTAAATGTCCCTGCAAGAATTGAATCACGAATTTTTTTCATGAGTGAATGATAAAAATAAATATTATGAGCGCCCAGGAGTTGAGTAGAAAGGGGTTCGCAAGTTTTTACTAAATGGTGCAGATAAGCGCGGGAGTATGTTTTGCATGTTGGACATTCACATTCTGAATCAAGAGCGAGATCAGAGAATTTGTAAACTCCTCGAGCGAGTTGGATTTTGCCTTCACTTGTAAAAACTACGCCTTGCTCGGCAAGTTGGGTGGGGATGATACAATCAAACATGTCCACTCCGCGGTGGACAGCTTCTAATAAATCTATCGGAGTACCCACTCCCATTAAATATCTTGGGCGATCTGTGGGTAAAAAACTAGTCACAACTTCTGTGAAGCGTTCTCGTTCTTCTTTTGTTTCGCCCACAGCGAGGCCACCAATGGCTAGTCCATCAAAGGGAAGGGAGCTAATGAACTTTGCACTTTCCTGGCGCAACTTTTCAAAGCAAGCACCTTGAACGATTCCAAAAAGAGCTTGCGGAGAATCTCCTCTCGCCTCAAGTGATCGCACCGCCCATCTGTGCGTTTGTTCCATAGCTATTTTACTTGCTTCAAATTCAGAGGTGGAAGGAATACAAACATCCATGGCCATCATGATGTCTGAGCCTATGGATCGTTGCATAGAAATAGATGTTTCAGGTGAGAGAAGAAGTTTTGTTCCATCAACGTAGCTTGAAAAAACGACACCTTCTTCATTTATTTTTCGATCTTGAGAGAGCGAAAATACTTGGTAGCCCCCAGAATCAGTCAGCACAGAGCGCGGCCATTTCATAAAAGTATGAATGCTCCCAAGCCGATCGAAGACTTCTTTGCCGGGTCTTAAAAATAAATGATAAGTGTTAGCTAAAAGAATTTGTGATCCAGAATCTAAGAGTGATTCAGGATGAACATTTCGAACGGTCGCCTGTGTTCCAACGGGCATAAAAAGAGGTGTCTGAATCTCACCGTGCAGTGTTTGTAAGGTGCCCGCGCGTGCGCGGCTTTCGCTTGCTTGAGCAAGTATTTTAAAGTCGAGGCCGCGACGTTTTACAGAATGGGACACCCGAACTAAGTATCAACGAATGAGGCGTGAGTCAGTGAAAAAACGTATTTTATCTATAAAGCTAAACTCAAAAGGCTTTAAAACTGAAAATAAATAAAAGGTTTATAACCCAGGGGAAGAAGTGAAAACGTAAATGAGAGGATGACTGAAAGAATAATCGTAAAAGCTATTGGATTAAGTTTTGCCCATTTCTTGTCTATTTCAAAGCGATTAAAAAAGTATTGAACAGCTAGGAGAGTGGGCCCAATTAAAATTAACCAATGACTAATTTGAGTCCCAGAATAAAATTTAAAGAAAAAATACTTCTTAATGAGTATAGGAATAATTTCAAAAGAAGAGGCTCTGAATATAATCATAGTACAGCAAATGAAGTTAATTGTGATGAACCAACTTAAAATTTTTTTAAGAGATAAAAAACGATTAGGAAAAACTTTAATTTTTTGAAATTCTCTGTGAAAAATCAGGGCTGATCCATGAACGGCTCCCCATGCAACATAAGTCCATGCAGCTCCATGCCACAGTCCACCAATGAGCATCGTTAAAAATATATTTTTATAAGTGATTAGGTTGTTTTTTGTTTTACCACCTAGAGAAATATAGATGTAATCTCTAAACCACGTAGAGAGTGATATATGCCATCTTCTCCAAAATTCATGAACAGAAAGAGATAGGTAGGGCGATTCAAAGTTGGGAACAAGCTTGTATCCAAGAAAACCCGCAACGGCAATAGCCATGTCTGTATATCCCGAAAAATCACAGAAAACTTGAGTTGTGTAAAGCCATACGCCTGTCATGACGGATAGTCCATTGTAGTTTGTGGGATTTGCAAAAACTTCATCTACGATAGGAGAAATGTTGTTTGCAATGACCGTTTTTTTTATGTAGCCCAATAAAAAAACTATGAGGAGTTCGCG
>JBILWH010000201.1:0-3547 GCA_044370015.1 Bdellovibrionota bacterium
TTTAAAATTTTGCAACGATATTCATCAGATCGTCGAGTGATTCTTGCTCGACGTGACGAGAAATAAGGAGACCTGTTTTTTCAGTAAATTCTTTAGACGCTTTACCTTTTGCGACTGCACAAAGTCTTTGAACAATTTCTTTGATAAGAACCCAGTCGGTATCTTTCATAAGGGTCTCTTTATCTTTGCTTGTGAGAAGCCACTCTTCTACATTTCCCTTGTATTCTTCAAAAATTTTGAGCTTTTCTTTTGTTATCATTTTAATTACTCACTCAAAATTAGGAATCTCTTAGATGAGTCATTAACATTCGATCGGCTATTTTTACGGAGTCTACCTTGTAGTTTCCGCTTGCAATGGAGTCTTTGATTTGAGCGATTTTGTCGAGGCGAACATCGGGAGATTTTTTTACTTCAGCAATAGCCTCGGTTAGAATTTTTGCATTATCTGAAAATTCAATTCGTGAAGATTGAGTTGCTTTTACTTTTACGCCCTTTTCGATTGAACCCGTAGAGGAAACAGTTTCACTTTTATCAATTGAGATTTTTGAGGCGACCTTATGAAGGGCTATTTTTGTGATGCTCATAATCTTATGCTTAGTTTAACTCGTTTTTGAAGGGCCTGCTACGAGCGTCAATTTACACCTGCTCTGCCAAGGTTTTGACTTAAAGGGGTGTGTTTGTGCTAAGTTTTTGATGTGACTGTTCTTTTAGATGGAAAAGTAGCGGCTGAGACCCTCCGCTTAAAAACTCTTTCAAGTTTTGCAGACCATTCTGCAACGCTTGCCATTCTTGTTGCTGGTCAAGATCCGCGATCTAAGTCTTATGTTAAAAACAAGCTTCGCACGGCAGAGAAGTGGGGCATAAATGTAAAACATGTCGAACTTTCTCGATCTGCAAAATACTCTGAAATTCTCAATAAGATTCAAGAGCTAAATTCTGATTCAAATGTGAGCGGAATTATTTTTCAACTTCCTCCCGATCTTGAGCATTCTCTCAGCTCTTCAGAAATTCATTCCTTGATTGAAAGTATTCACCCCTCAAAAGATGCAGATGGGCTCACTTCTGCAAGTTTGGGAACTCTTGTTGCGATGGGACCTTTGTCTCAATCTCCTATTCCAGCAACTCCACTAGGGGTTTTGCGTTTACTCGAACATTATTCAATTTCAGTTGAAGGAAAAGATGTTTGTATCTTGGGAAAATCAAGATTGGTAGGAATGCCTCTCTCGATTCTTTTAGAGCATAAAGGTGCAACGGTTACACTTTGTCATTCAAAGACAAAAAATATTTCTCAAAAAGCAAAGGTTTCAGACATTTTAATTGCCGCTACTGGCATAAATTCATTGGTAAAAGAAAACTTTACAAATTCTTCGCAGGTAATTGTTGATGTTGGAATTGTTTCGACTGAAGAAGGAATTCGCGGAGACGTTGATCATAATGTATATCCAAAAGTTGCGGCTTATTCTCCTGTACCAGGAGGAGTGGGGCCAATGACGGTTGCAGCTCTTATGGAAAACGTGATTAAGTTGTGGCGCTATCAAAGGAGTTGTTAGAGCATGAATATTGTTAAAATCCCTCTAGATTCTCTTCATCGTCAGCTGGGTGCAAGAATGGTTCCTTTTGCTGGCTTTGAAATGCCCGTGAACTATAAAGGTATTCTTGATGAGCACCATTGCGTTCGAAAAAATGTAGGAATTTTTGATATTTCTCATATGGGAATATTGGTTGTTCGCGGTTCAGGTACGCTAAAGTTTTTGGACAAAATGATTTCCAAGCCTGTTTCAAAAGTTCTTGTTGGAAAAGGCGCTTATGCTCTTCTTTGCAATGAAGATGGAAACACACTTGATGATCTTATTTTTTATAGAACTCAAGAAAATGAAGTTTATTTTGCCCTTAACGCGTCCAATAAAGAGCAGGATTTTAAGTGGCTTCAAAAGCACGCATCCTCTGATGTTGAGTTTGAAGCTCGTTTTAATTCTCACGCTCTTTTTGCGCTTCAGGGAGCACGAGCACCTGATTTTTTAAAAACTTTGGGTGTAGATTTAAATTATTCTCAACTCTATTCTACCGCTAGATTTCAAATTGCCGGAGTGGATTGTTTGTTTTTCGTAAGTGGATACACGGGCGAAAAGGGCTGTGAAATTTCTGTGCCTGTGTCTGGAGCTGAAAAAGTGTTTTCTTTTTTCTTGGATAAGGGAAAGCAATTTTCGATTCAACCCATAGGATTAGGAGCAAGAGACACTCTCCGAACGGAGATGGGGTATAGCTTGTATGGTCACGAGCTAAATCAAAGTATCAATCCTGTAGAGGCAGGCCTTTCATGGGCGCTAGATTTAACTTCCAATTTTATTGGAAGCGAGTCTTTAAGAAGAATAAAAGAAAAACCTCAGCGAAAATTAATTGCTTTAAGAAATATAAATTCTAAACAGGCTCCTCGAAGTGAAATGAAAATTTTTGATAGTCAGCAGAAAGAAGTAGGGTTTATAACGTCGGGAACTTTTGCTCCCTCGCTTGGATACGCTATCGGTCTAGGTATTGTTGATGTTCAATCGCAGGCGCCATTTTCTATTGATATTCGCGGTCAAAAGGTTCCTTATGAGCTTGTAAAAAGACCTTTTTACGTTAAATCTTGCTAAGGATTTCGGCTCCCTTAGCCGTGACGGCCACTGTATGTTCGTATTGTGCTGATAGCTTTCCGTCGTTGGTTTCAACAGTCCACTCGTCATCAAGAAGAACGATTTCCGCCTTACCAATATTGATCATGGGTTCAATGGTGAAAACCATGCCTTCTTTAAATTCTGGACCTGTTCCAAATTTTCCTACGTGTGGAACGTGAGGGTCTTCGTGAAAGTCTTTTCCAATCCCATGGCCGCCATATTCTTTTACAACAGAATATCCGTTACCTTCAGCGTATTTTTGAATAGCTGCACCTATATCTCCAAAGTGTCCACCCGGTTTAACTTGTTCAATTCCGATTCGAAGACATTCTTGGGTGGCTTTCATAAGATCTCGAGCAGCTCTTGATATTTTTCCTATTCCAAAAGTTTTGCAGGTATCTCCATGGTATCCGTTTAGGTACGTTGTTACGTCAACTTTGATAATATCTCCGTCCCGAAGTCTGTACTCATCAGGAATTCCATGACAAATAACTTGATTAACACTTGTACAAATACTTTTGGGAAATCCCTTATACCCAAGGGGGCTTGGCCGAGCACCATTTTGAAGTATAAAATCATGGCAAAGTTGATTGATTTCATTCGTGGAAATGCCCACGCAAATATGAGGTTCAATAAACTTTAAAACTTTTGCAGCTAGCTCTGAGCTTTTTCGGATTCCCTCTATCTCAGCTGGAGTTTTAATAATTATCGAAGTTGCCATGAACGAGTGATCTTATCAAAAGTCGTTTCGAATGGCATCCCCACTGCTCTCAGTCTCGGCATCGGTTGTCGGATTTTCATGCCCGGCTTGAGTTTCGGGATTGAGAGAGGGGCCATAGCCCGTGATGATGATGGGCTTGTTGATTTCGGTTGATATTTCACCATTGGGGAGG
>JBILWH010000202.1:0-3534 GCA_044370015.1 Bdellovibrionota bacterium
AATGTGTCTTAAGAGTTTTCGAGGCGCTCTAAATCCAAGTGCATCGGTTGCTTCCATAAAAGGCCTTCTTTTGAGAGATCGAACCTGCACTTCTACAAGTCGAGCTGTTCCCAACCAACCCGTGATCACCATCGCAATCAACAAACCCTTCATATCTCGTCCAAACAAAAGCATCACGAGCAAACTCACCATCAAAGTGGGCAGAGTATAAAGAACATCAACCAATCCCATCATCCAGCGGCTCAAAGTATTTTCCATGTATCCCGCAATAAGTCCGTAAAGAAGACCTATTCCCACAGAACTCATCGCTGTAACGAACGCAATCGAGAGAGAAAGTCGCGAACCGTAAAGCATTCGACTCCACAAATCACGTCCCAAGGCATCTGTTCCAAAAAGATGATCCCACGAGGGGCTTGCAAAAGTTAGCTCTAAATTCTGTAAATCAAAAGCATGAGAACTCAACAAGGGAGCAAAGACCGCAAGTAGAAGAACAAAAAGCAAAAACAAAGCAGATAACTTTACAAACCAATCACTTTTCTTCCAATAATCGCGAAGAATTTGATAAAAAACAATCACGCAGATCTCCTAAGACGAGGATCAACACTCACCGAAAGAGCTTCGGTGCAGAAATTTAAAACAACCAACATCGTTGCATACAACAAAGTGGCTCCCATCAAGAGCGGATAATCCCGATTGTTCACAGCCTGAATAAAGTGAGTCGCAAGTCCCGGAACAGAAAACATATATTCGATCACAAAACTTCCTGTTAACACGGTCGCAGCCAAGGGACCCAGCAAACTCAAAACGGGAAGTAGGGAATTTCTAAGCGCGTGCACAAACAAAACTTTCATTCTAGAAAGCCCCTTTGCTCGAGCTGTTCTGATAAAATCCATTTGTAAAGTTTCCAGCACTGAAGATCGCGTCAGACGCGCGATCAAAGCTGCGGGCCTTATTCCTAAAACAAGCGTAGGTAAAACTTTATGAGCAGGACTATCCCACATTGCTGCAGGTAAAATTCCTAATTTTTGCGCAAAAAATAAAATCGCTAGGGCTCCCACAAGAAAACTAGGCAAAGAGATTCCAAGTACTGCAATTCCCATTGATAAACGGTCAATCCACGTTCCTCGGTAGGCAGCCGCTAAAGTGCCACTGACAATCCCTAAAATAAGAGCCACTCCAAGTGCGTAGCATCCCAGTTCAATCGAAACGGGAAGACCATCCATGATGATCTCACTCACGTTTTGGCCCAGAAACTTTAATGAAGGACCCCAGTCTCCATAAAAGAGAATTCCCTTCATGTACTCAAGATATTGCTGCCACCAAGGAAGATCGAGACGAAATTTTGCCTCTAGAGCACGCAAAATTTCGGGCGGCACCTTTTTATCTGTATCAAAGGGCCCACCGGGAATGAGCTTCATAAGAAAAAAGTTTGCAGCTGAAATAAAGAATAAAGTCAGAAAGGCTCGTCCAAGAGCTCGGATCAATTTAACCATAGTTCTTTCAAATTCATTCCTTAAAAAGAGCTATAATGGCCGACTCCTCAATGTCTGTAAAGCGCTCAAATGGGTAGTCGTTTTTAACTTTTATAGGAAGAGGAAAAGTGGCAAGCAGAATATTCTTTGAATGAAGCTTTTTTTCCTGATTTTCTTTTAACGGCAAAGAAACTCTCAAAGAGCACATTGGAGCAGATCTGTAAGACTCATAAACATGCCTAGAGCTTTTAACGAATGCTCCCCCTGAAGAAGGACAAAGCAAAGACACCAACTCCCGACAAAGCTGCTGCTCCAGAATATCTTTCGCATCAAAATTCATTCTACAGAAATACCCTTCACCTCTAGAAACTCGAGGCTCCTTTTGGGGAAATAACAGAGGTGGAGTTGTATGAGAAAACAAAAGCTTTGATGAGTTTTGTTTTAAAAAAGCAACAAGAGAATCTCTCTCTTCAAGCTCTGGAACGTGAATCACAAGCTGTAAAAATCCATTTTGATTGGCTTTCATAAGCCATTCATCAAAAGGCGCCATCACGTAATTGGGCGCAAGATAGTCTCTGACTTGGATTTTTGCTTTGGGAAATTTTGCCTTGACCACAACACTAAGAGCGCTCTTCAAAAGGGGATAATCTTCCGCAAGTGGAAGATAGATCGAAAAATTTTCTGGTTTTTTTTCTTTCTTGGGGATAATTTTAGAACAAGAAAAAAAGAAAAAACTAGCGAGCGTCCAAAGCTTGATCTGAAGAAATGCTCGCGTTCTCACGCTTTACATTCTTATGACTTGGGCCCACAAATTCAAGACTTATTTCACCAGGCTTTAAATATCCAAGAATAATTAAATCTTAAGAGCAAATTCCCGTGATTTTTTTCGGAATGGCTCTTCAATGAATCTATTTACTAAATAACTCACAAGAAAAACAACAAGAAAAACAAGAAGAATCGCCGCGCAAGTCTCAAAAAAAGAAAGCTGAGGTACCATAAATCCTTCTACTGATACCTCAGGTCTTTTCAAATAAATCCTTAACCCTCGATTAAAAACAAGCAGAATCAAATAGTGGGACATGTAAATAGAATAAGAAATCAATCCTAACCACACCAAAAAGCGGCTTCTCAATGTTTTGTGAATTATGCCTCCTGAAGATAAAAGAAGGGACAAAATTAAAGCAAAGCTTAGAAAGTAAAATAAAAAATCCAATTCCTTTTTAGTATTAAAAAGCAAAAATAACATCATCAAAGACAAAATAAACACAGAAAAACAACCATGGACTTTAACCTTGTAATTTTTAATAATTGGTGAAATTAGGCATCCCATGAAAAACCCAGAAGTACATTCTATCAAATTTTGAAACTCTGAAGCATTACCTGTTTCGCGAATAATTAGAGAAAAAATAAATAAAAAAGAAAAAATTAACGATTTGTTTTTATTGAAAAAAAGGACCAATAAAGCAAAAAGGATATAACTTAAGAACTCTGCACTGATTGACCATGAAGGCAAGTTGAAAAGTAATTCATTGCCAAACAAGGTTCGGAGTAAAAATAAATCTTTAAAAAATTCTCCAAATGGAAATAATTTAACAATGTAAAGCGGAGTTTTATAATCAGAAATAACTTGATTCTTAGAAATTAAAGCTGAAAGCTGGATTGGAACGCATAATAACAAAAAAAACAAATGCACTGAATATATCCTGCCAAAACGTAAAAAAATAAACCTAAAAAAATCTTTTTTTGATTTAATTGAATCACCATATGAATTACAAATCAAAAATCCAGAAAGAACAAAAAAAAGCTTGAGGAGCAGACCTGAATTCAAAAAAAAATTATTTTTTAAAAAATTATTCCAATCCGGCAAGTGTCTAACAACGATAAAAAGACACCCTAACCCTCTTAAACCATCAAGCTCAAGATACATAATATTAACCTAGCTTAAGATAAGAGTTATTTGAATAAGTGTCATATTTTTATAAATTAAAAAAAGAAAAAACTAGCGAGCGTCCAAAGCTTGATCTGAAGAAATGCTCGCGTTCTCACGCTTTACATTCTTATG
>JBILWH010000204.1:0-3526 GCA_044370015.1 Bdellovibrionota bacterium
AAGCTAAGGCGTCCACTGGGTTGAAAGAGGCAACTCTGTAAGGATCAACTCTTCCACTCCCACGCGGCCTTGAGTGAGTACCTCACCCCAAGGAGCCACAACCATCGACAACCCAGTGTTGGTCGGACGCACCAAAGGCAATTGTTCACGGGCAACCTGCCAGCGCGCTAAGTGCGAATGAAGAAAGAGCTCCGCTCCCTCTCCAAACCAAGAATCATTTGTGGGATTTACAAGAATAAGATCTCGATCAGGATAATCTTTTCTAGCACTTTGAACCGATTCTCTTACAAAAGACTCATTCAAAATCTCAAAACAAATAAAAGGAATAAAAGCAGGGCCCTTTGAGTGATCGTGTAAAAGTGCAACCGATCGCTCGCCTTTTCCAAATTGATTTAGAAAAGAAAACTTTTCATAAATCCAAGGATAATATTTATCTCCTGGCACATATTCACCAAACGGCATTCGAACAACTTTTTGATAATGCCCGCGAAAGTCACCCTTGGCACTGTACGCAGTGAGAATATTATATTGCAAAATCTTACTCTGGGAAGGATTCATAACAGTTGGCAAAGAGCGTTCTTCATAAGCACCAATCAAATGAAACGCATTTGTTAACTTTGCCCAGGATGAAAGATGCTCCGACAATGAACTATCATTGAGCGGAAAACCAGGGAAAGCTGTTTCAGGCCAAAAAGCAAAATACTCCTCTTTTTTTGCGGAATTTTTTTGTATTAAAGCCAAGCGTTCTACAAGGTCTCGATAAATTCTTAAAATATTTTCATTCGTGGGACTTTCGTTTCGATTTTGCAATTTTTTTTCAAAATTTCCCACAGCTCCTTGGAGAATCGCTGTTTTTTGAGAATATTTAAATTTAGATTTTAGATTATTTATTTCACGAAACCCTAGTAATCCAGCCACGAGCAACACAAAGGCACAAGAAGAAACCCAAATCCAAACTCTTTGCGAAGAGGAATGTTTTTTAAGTCCATGTAAAAAACTTACAAGAGCATAAAAAATATAATTCCAACCCCACGTTCCCAAAACCCCTACACTTGCTAGCAAATATTTCTGCGAACCAAAACTCTGTGCAGGGATCCACGGAAAAAATCGATAATCACAGGCATCCCATAAAATCCAAAACAAAAAAATCAAAGGAATTCTCAAGGGCTTTTTATTTTGAATCCATTTCCGAGCCAGGGGAAGAAGCAAAGCTCCCGCAAAAGCACTGGGTAAACTCATCAAAGACAAACCCAAAACTCCCAAAACCCAAGCAACGATCATGGGAATCGACGTAAACTCAATCAAGGTGTGAGGAATCCAATACAAAGAAAAACCTTTTACAACTAAAGAAAAAACAAAAAAGATTTTGAAAAAATCCCTAAACTTTTTTCCTTCAAACTCTTCAAACAAATACCACGACAAAAGACCAAATGAGGGAAGGCTCAAAAACCAAAGGTTGGCAGGCGGATAAGACAGTACCAGTAACAACCCACAAAAAAAACTCCAAAGAAGGGGATGACTTTGTTTCTGAAACTGAAACATGGAAAAAATTCTATCAGTTTTTACGAACGTGGTCTCGAACTTTAGAAGCCATCAAAGTCACCACATCATCAAAAGACTTACTGGTGGAATCAATCACAATGGCATCAGGAGCTTTTTTAAGAGGCGCTATCTTGCGGTTCATATCTTGATCATCTCGAGCCTTTGTCTCTTTTAAAATTTGCTCATACGATAAATCAACACCTGCTTGCTTCAACTCTAGCTGTCGACGATTTGCACGACTTTCAACAGAAGCCTCTAGATAAAACTTAATTTCAGCCTCCGGAAAAATGACCGTTCCAATATCGCGACCTTCCATCACAATTCCACCTTGAGCACCAAAGTCACGTTGAACTTGCAAAAGGGCTTCACGAACTGCCGGAAGCTTTGAAACATTTGAAGCGGCCATGCCCATCTCGGGGCTGCGAATACTTTCTGTGACATCAATTCCGTTACAAAATATTTTTATCTGCGGAATAGCGTCTTTATCCGGGTGAACAGGAAGCTCTAGATTACCAAATTGAATATTTAAACTTTTGCATAACTCTGCCAATTTAAGCTCATCATCAAAGGCAACGTTTTTTTCCATCGCCATCAAAGCCAGGGATCGGTAGAGAGCTCCCGTATCAATTAATTTAAATTGAATGGTGTAGGCCAACCAACGAGCCGCTGTGCTTTTCCCTGCACCCGCAGGGCCATCAATAGTCACGATTGGCAATCTGACAGAGGCTAGTTTCATTGAGTCTAATTTTTAGCGTCTCTCGCCCTGACTCACAAGCTTTTCGTGCCCAAAATTTCTTGAGCCGCACCCTCAACCCACTCTGCCTTGAGATCCTTCATGCAACGATGATGGCCATAAGGACATTCGCGGGGCCCATGAATATCACAAGGACGGCAAGGTAATTCCACGCCCAAAGCCTTGGAGTGCTTGCGCCAAGGTGCAAAGCCAAAATCAGGAATCGTCGGACCAAAAAGGGCAATCGTGGGAACATCTAAATCATTCGCCACATGAACAGCAGCTGAATCCCCGCTAATCAAAACTTCTGCTTTAGAAATCAAGTCCACCCACTCGTCAATACTGGTTTGAGCCACGTAATTTTTGAAAAGCCTCGAATTGACTTCTTTTTCTAAAAACTCTGCACTTTGAACAAATGTCTTATCCCCCAAAACCCAAAGTTCCTTACCTTCTTTCACAAATTGCTTCATCAACTTGAGTGCTTCATTCAAATCCCAAATCTTAGTTCCCCATGGGCTATTTAGAGAAAAAGCCACCACGTCTTTTTGAGTTTGTTTTTTTCCTAGAATAGAAGGTGCTGTGCGAGAATTCCAAGATTCAACTTTTTGAAAAACTCTCAAGAGATCTAAATTTTTTTCAATTTCATGTTGAGAACTCTCCCACTCACGAGGAGCGCAATGGGTATACAAAAGATTTGAAGCTCCTGAAGAAAACCCTACTCTTTCTGGCGCATCTGAAAAATAAGCAAGCAAAGAAGTTGAAAAGCTTCGGTGAACACAATAAATACGCTCTGGTACAAAATCTTTTTTTAAATTTTTCGCAAAAGCCCTCAAGGACCATGGAGAACGTAGCTCTTTCTTGTCCCACACCACAACATCTAGCAAATGCGAATATTTTTTAAACCCCTCTTTTTGAGCTCTTTCAAAAAGGGCCTTATTGCGAGGAGCCGCAATAATCCTGAGTCGATGCCCACGTTCGAGAATTCGATCAACAAGAGGAAGGGTTAAAACCGCATCCCCTAAAAAGGAAGTTTGTATCAACCAAGACTGCACAATGAGAGACTATTTAACTTCTTGATTTGATACAACCTTTGAAGGATCCAAATCTATAGGAGTTGCAAAACGAGGAAGAGGTAAATCCCAAGGCTTCCCTGGAATGTACTCGACCAAATCTCCCGTAATCGAACCGATACGGATTTTGACCTTAAACTTAACAAGAATTTTGCGAGGATCATCTGAAATCCATATAAAA
>JBILWH010000203.1:0-3526 GCA_044370015.1 Bdellovibrionota bacterium
GGGTTTTTATTTAAAAAATCTGGGGTGACTGACGGGCCTCGAACCCGCGACCTCTAGAACCACAATCTAGCGCTCTAACCAACTGAGCTACAATCACCGTTGATGAATAGACTTTTACTCAAAATGCGTCGGCAATCAACAATTCATCGCTTAAGAGAGACCACTTTTTAACGACCAGGTAGAGTTTTCGGCTCCATCCATTACCAAAACGCCCGAATCTTCGAGTTCTTTGCGGATTTTATCAGCCGTTGCAAAGTCCTTTTGGGCTCTCAGGCGAACACGTTCTTCGAGCTTTGATTCAATTTCTTGGGCACGAGCTTCGGTGATTCCCAGGCGTTTGAGCTTGCGATTGTGAATTTCAGCAATCACGGAGTCAGGATCTCTCTCCAAAATTCCGTAAACTTCACTAAAATATTTCAAAGCAGGTACCCAAATCTTCCAGCTTTCTGCGGTATTTTGTTTGAAAGCCTCTCGAAGATTCTTCATCATAATTCCCAGAGCTTTGGCTGTGTTGAAATCATCATACAAGGCTGTTTCAATGTCTGAAACTTTTTCTAAGGATTGAGAATTGAGGGTTCCCAAAATCTCAAATGCTTTTTTCTTAGCAGCATAAAGTTTTGAAAGAAGAGCTTCTGTGCGACACAGGTTTTCTTCGCTAAAATCTATAGGGCTTCTGTAATGGTGTTGATAAATAAATAATCGCAAAACTTCTGCGCCGTAATTTTTTAAAAATTCTTCTGCGGTAAAAATGTTTCCAAGGCTTTTCGACATTTTTTCACGTTCAATAGTGAGCAGGTTGTTGTGAATCCAATAGCGAGCAAATTTATGATCAAGACACGCTTCGCTTTGAGCAATTTCATTTTCATGATGCGGAAAAATTAAATCCAATCCACCCATGTGAATATCGATTCCTGCAGGAAAATGTTTGTGAATCATAGCCGAGCACTCAATGTGCCAGCCAGGGCGACCTTCGCCCCAAGGACTTGTCCAAGAAGGCTCGCCAGGTTTTGCTGCTTTCCAAAGCGCAAAGTCCAAACCGTCTTCTTTGCTTTCACCAGGTTCAATACGAACGCCTGTTTGAAGCTCGTCTAGATTTTTGTTCGAGAGTTTTCCGTAGTTTTTAAATTTACGAACTCGAAAGTAAACATCTTTTCCAAAAGGAGTTTCGGCAGCGTAGGCAAAGCCTTTTTCAATCAAGGATTGAATCATAGAAAGCATATCGGGGATGCTTTCCGTGGCTTTTGGTCTGTGAGTGGGAGATTGAACGTTGAGTTCCTTCATCTCGTTTAAATAAATTTCAGTAAAACGAGCGGCAATCTCTTGAGCGCTGACTTTTTCATCGTTAGCGGCCTTGATGATTTTATCGTCCACATCAGTGATGTTTGAGGCCCATTCTACATGATAGCCCGCCAAGCGAAACACGCGCGTGACAAGATCAGAGACCAAAGCCGCCATAGCGTTTCCAACATGGATCTTGCCGTAAACTGTGGGGCCACAGGCATAGAGAGTAACCTTGCCAGGGTGAAGGGCTTTAAATTCTTCTTTTTTTCCACCAAGCGTGTTGGTGAGCATGATCTTAGGAAGCGACATAGTTCTTGAGTCTTTCTTTGATGAGATTTTCGCCAAGGATTTCTACCAAGTCGCGCATTTCAAAACCGTGTTCTTGCCCGGTGAGAGCGCGGCGCAGAGGAAAGTATAAATTCTTGCCTTTTGCTCCTGTAGAATTTTGCACATCTTTTTGCCAGAGCCCAAAATCCGCGGTGAAACAATCGAGCCAGGCTTGAGCAACTTTTTTATCAAACTCTGTAGGTGTTTGAGCCTCGGGAGCTAAAAGAGGTTTGAGCTTTAAAGGAATTTCAGAAAGCACGTGTAATTCAGGCCAAACTAAATCGAGAATTTTTTCTGTGATTTTTATGGGGCCAGCTAAGTCTTTTAAGAAAGGCTCCGCTAGTTGCACTTTTTCATTTTGAGGAACTCTCTTGAGATGTTCACTGTTGATCCACTGAAGTTTGCTTTCTGCAAAAACAGAAGGATGAGTGCTCATTTTTCCAATTTCAAAAACTTGAATCAATTCTTCTGTGGTGAGGATTTCTTTTCCTTCAGGAGGATTCCATGAAACAAGAGCGAGAGCATTTTTGAGCGACACAGGAAGAACTCCTTCTTTTTGATATTCTTCAACCGTTTTTGCTCCGTTTCGCTTGCTAAGTTTTGTTTTGTCGGCAGCCAAGAGAAGGGGGATGTGGCCAAAGCGCACATCTGCAATTTTGCGTGTGAGCGAAGCTTTGATGCCAGGGATTTTTGCCACAGCTTCTGCAATGAGGATTTGCCGAGGAGTGTTGCTCACGTGATCTTCCCCACGCACAATGTGAGTTACAGCCATGTCTACATCGTCGATGATGGAGGCAAGGTTGTATGTTGCAGAGCCATCTTCGCGAGTAAGAACGAAATCTCCAAAATGATCGGCTTCAAAACTTTGAGGTCCGCGAATCAGATCATCCCATTTTACTGCGCCACGATCTTGAGGAATTTTGAGCCGGTAACAAAAAGCTTCTTTTGCTGCGATTTTCTTTTGCACATCTTCAGCGCTCAAATTGCGGCATCGGCCAGAGTAGCGTGGAGGCTTACCCATTTTGAGCATGGCTTGGCGTTCTTCTTCCAGAAGTTCAGTCGAGCAAAAGCAAGGGTAGACAGAACCAGAAGCGACAAGTCCTTTGATAACGTCTGTGTAGAGATCACCACGTTTAGATTGATGCTCGATGTGAGAGTGGTGAATTCCGAGCCATTTGAGATCTCGAAATATTTTTTCTTCAGCACCCGGCAGGTTTCTTTTTGTGTCTGTGTCATCAACGCGAACAAGAAGTTTGCCACCAAGTTTTTGGGAAATAAGCCAATTTAAAAAAGCTGTGCGAAGGTTTCCAAGATGCAATTCACCGGTAGGTGAGGGAGCAAATCTCAAGAGTGTAGACATGCCCACTAGCTTAGCAGCACTCCTTAAAAGTGGCAGCTCTTTATGGTTGATTCTGTGAGGCTAATTAAGAAAACAAATTAAGCGTCTGTTTCGATATCTAAAGAAATTTCGAAAAGTTCCTTGAGCTCGTCTTCAACATCTTCTTCTTTGAGGCGCTGAGCGAGTGAAAGTTCTTTTACGAGTAAACTCTTTGCGGTGTCGAGCATCTTGCGCTCGCCAAAGCTTAAATTTCAAACGGTATAGATCACGCAAAACTTCAGCTATTTCGAAAATGCTTCCTGTTTTGATTTTTTCCATATACTCGCGATAACGGCGATTCCATGTTTGAGCGTCTGTCGCTTCGTCTTTGGATTTAAGAATTCGGTAGATCTTGGGAACTTCTTTTTCAGAAATGATGGCGCGTAAACCAACGTCTTTAACTTTGTCTGTAGGGATGAGGATAGTGCTTCCGTTATGGTGCAACTGGAGGATATAGAAGTACTTCTTGCTTCCACCAACTTCCTTAACTTGAACCCCTCTTACGACTCCCACACCATGTGAGGGATAAACTGCGTTGTC
>JBILWH010000205.1:0-3517 GCA_044370015.1 Bdellovibrionota bacterium
CTCATCAAGACAACGAGAAAGTTGGGTGAGTTTTTCTTGGCAAGATAAAACATCTTGCTCTTGCTCATCCGTCGCTTCAGAAAAATCAATCGCACTTTCAAGCCTTCCACGAGCAGAGGTCAAAGAACCTTCTAAGTCCAAAAAAATTCTTTTTGTTTTTTCTTGCGAGCTTTTTGACAAATTTAAAAGATCTTTTGAAAGATGACTTTCACTTGCAATAGACAAAGCTGTGTGGAGAGCCTCTGCTTCAGAAAGTGTCATTTTTTCATTCATAAAAGAACGAAAAGAAAACTCACCAGGGAGAGCTTCTAAAATATTTCTTGTTTTTAATTCTACTAAAAGCAATTCGCATATGCGATCACTCCCATGAACATGAAACTCTAAAACATCTTCTCCTGTAAAAGAGTTAGGAGCTTTAAAATAAATGACAATTCCTTGATCTATCCCAAAAAAATTTCGATAGCAGGCTTTTCTAAAATCTTCTTCTTTGATTTCTAATTCTTGGGCAAGGGAAAATAAATTTTTTCCGCTTACCCGAAAAACAACCAATGGGCCACCTACAGCTGTGGCTGCGGCGGCAATTGGATTTTCAAGACGCTTAAAATAGTCAAAAGAAATAGAATGTGAATTCAGAGCAAATTCCTATTAACGATTTCCAATATTATCATCGATATCGTCTATTGTTTCTTCTGGAGGTGCTACGTTTCCATTCACTTCGCCACCTGAATTTTGATGATCATCAAATTGAGATCGTCTTACGTTATCGTTATCTGATCTACGTGCGTTTCTATTGGGTCCACGATTGTTGAAATTTCGCGGTCCACGACCTTTTCTAAAACCCGCGCCTTGTGGGCGATTCCCGCCCGCACGTGGATTTCCATTTCCTCTATCTATAGGACGAGAAGTATCGTTGATGAGCTTTACCCGAATTCTTTTATAAGTCCCGTTTCCTATACTTTCGCTTGTAACTTCGCCGAGAGTTGCAAGATGAGTATGAATGATTCTTCTTTCAGACGGACTGAGAGCTGGAATATATGTCGGACGACCATTGTTGCTTATAACTTTTTCGCGAGCTTCTTCAGCAATTTTTTTAAGACCTTCTTGATGACGATCTCTAAATCCTTCAGCATCAACAGTGACGCGATATTTACTAAGATCAGTTCCTTCTTCAATTGCCTTGTTTGCTAAGCCTTCTTGTTTACGAAGAACGCGCATTGAAATGTGAGCAAGAGCATCGAGGATCTGTGTATTTTCTCCGAGCATACTCATGACTTCAGCGCCCTTGATTTCAATGTGATGACTTCCATCGTCTTTTTGATGACGATCCAATTGAATGTCATATCCCATCGCACGAGGAAGCCCCGCTAAGAATTCATCAAGGTTTACAACTCCCTGAACTTCCTCATCTTTTGAAATACCAAATAAATTAAGAGCTGATTTTACAATATTCATTTTTTAACTTTCCTTCCCTAATAGAACGCTTTGATTAGTCGCTATATTTGTTTTTTTTCTAAAGAAAAACTGCTGGCTCATCCCCGCTAAATTACTCACCAAAAAATAAAGATTTAGGCCAGATGGAAAATCTTTAGATACAAAGCCAAACACGACAAACATGATTCGCGAAATCCACTTCATATCAGGCATGCCCGGTTGCGAAGAAGTGGGCTGTGGATTTAATTCCACAGAAATAATTAAACTGATTGTCCAAAGAATGGGCAAAACATAATAAGGATCATGATAAGAAAGATCATGAATCCATCCAAAAAATGGAGCTTGATATAAATCAACTGCATTTGAAAGCGCACTGTTTAATCCAAAGAAAATTGGGATTTGTAAAAAAACAGGAAGACATGAACCAAAGGGATTGACCCCTTCCTTTTTATAAAGAGCTTGAATTTCTTGATTCATCTGAAGGAGTTGGTCTTTTTTACCTTCATATTTTTTCTTAACAGCTTCCATTTGAGGCTGGATATCTTTCATTTTTTGCCCGGACTCGAACATCTTCTTGTTGATGGGCCAAAGTAAAAGACGAACGATGAGAGAAAGAATGATAATAGAAATGCCATAGTTAGAAGTGAATTTGAAAAGCATTTCAAGACACCACAACATCAAGCGAGAAATTCCACTGAAGTATCCAAAATCAATTGTTTCAACGAGGTCAGGTCTTACAGAGCGAAGCTCTTGCAAATCTTTTACAGAAAAATAGAGATCGAAATTATAAGATAACTTAGAGTTTTCTGCAGACCACTTTAAAGGATACGCAATTCCCCAGAGGACTCTGCCTGTATCTTCATTTCCTTTCTGATAGTACAAATCGGGATTAAAGCGTCCTTTAGGAAGAATATTAGCTGAAAAATATTTATCCCCCCACGAAATCCACTCGTAAGGACCAGAGCTTCGAATGTTTGATTCCCAAAGACTTTTATCTCGGATTCTTTCTGTTTTTAAATCTTTTTTCTTTAAAGCAAGATGACGATGATCTTGAATTGTTCCCTTGCCAATTCCATCTTCCGTCTCAAAAAAGATATCGCCGCTTATTTCCTTATCCGATTGGATATCAAAAGCGGTTTCTAATATTAAATTATTTAGCTTATATTTAACACCACAAGAAACACCCTCGGCCTGTGCAGAATAAGAAAGACCTCCATTTGAAGAGAGATTTTTCAAACACTTATCCACACGCAGATCGCTGGATCTCCAACGAAATCCATTTTCAACGATCGTCACATTTGTTTTAGTCTCTTCTCCTCTGTTAAAATACTTCGTAAAAACAGCGCTTCCAATTCCTGCGTTTGCATAGAGATTAAAATAACGACTCGTGTGAACATCTATTTTTTTTGCAGTCTTTTTTAGGTCTTCAGAAATAATAGAGGAAAAAGAGGAAGTTTGTTGTTTTGCGTTTATATTTCCAGAAGAAAGAGACACTTCAGGACTTGCGCTTTGAGCTGAAGTCGTTTGTTTTGGAACAAATTTTTCCTGATACGGCGTTAAAACAAAGTGCTGATAGGCAGCCATAGCTGCAATAAAAAAACCAATGATTAACAAATTACGATTCATAGTGACTCAATATATATTTAGGTGTGGGTGGATCAAACGTTAACGTAGGTGTGGACCAAGGATTACACCTGATAATTCTTGATACAGAACGAACTACGTTTTTAAAATTAAATTTTTCTAATAAAAGCACTTCGGCATATTGCGAACAGGAAGGATGGAAACGACATCCACAGAAACCAAAAATTTTTATAAAAGGAACAATAAACATGCGATAAAAAGCAAAACAATTCAAAATCAAGACAGACTTAATGCCTTCATTTTTTTTAATTCCTGAGACAGAAAAGCTGTCCATTCTTTTGTCAGAATATTCCGATTTAATTTTTTGTTTCGATTGAATCTTATCCATAAACTTTGCCTCGGACTCATTGAGAGGCCCTCAGAGCGATACCATTCTTTTACTATTCTCTTCCATCGATTCCGAGAAACAGCATTTCCAGCTGTGCCAGGGATCGTTACCAAA
>JBILWH010000206.1:0-3488 GCA_044370015.1 Bdellovibrionota bacterium
AGATAACTATTCACTCAGATGCGCCCCCCTAGTACATGGAGCTATCTGGGATGAACTCGAACAATGTGAAGAAATTCTTAATAGAGAATTAAACTCTTCAAGCGATAATCCCCTGCTCTTTCCTGATTCGCAAGAAAGTGTTTCGGGTGGAAATTTCCACGCCCTCTATCCCGCTCGCGTTGCCGATCGCCTCACAAGTGCCGCTGCGACTCTTGCAAATATTGCTGAAAGAAGAATTGCGACCGCAATGAATTCAGAAACTAGTCGCTTGCCTACTTTTTTAACAAAGCACGCTGGCCTTCATTCGGGGTACATGATGATTCACGTAACTGCAGCAGCTCTTGTGAGCGAAGCTAAAACAAGTTCTTTCCCTGCAAGTGTGGATTCAATTCCCACAAACGATGATCGCGAAGATCATGTCTCCATGGGTCCGATTGCGGGATTCAAGGCTCTTCACAATGTGAGCCTTCTTAAAAATGTTTTAACCATTGAACTCATGACGGCGGCTCAAGCCATTGACTTACTGAGGCCCCTTAAGAGCACACCCTCAATTGAAAGGGTCCATTCACAAATCAGAAAGTTTGTGGATTTTATGGAATACGATCGAAGTACCGCAGACGATCTCTCTTTGTTGTCAGAAAACCTACACACTTTAGTCACATAATCTTTTATTTTTGCAAATCTTCGCTAGACTATAATTAGTTTATTGAGGAGGATTTTCACATGTTACTACTTTCACAGATTGCCCAAGTCGTTATTGCCATAACAATTTTTATCGTTTGGGTAATTCGTTTTGATAATATTGTTATAGAGTTTAAACACTTTGGATTAAATACTTTCACTCGCTCACTTGTGGGAGCGACCAAAATCGCCCTTGCCACTCTTCTCGTAACAGCTATTTGGTACCCAGAACTTGCAAAGATTCCTGCTCTAATGATGGCGGGCCTTATGCTCTGTGCTCAAATGGCTCACTTTAAGGTTAAAAACCCTTGGCATAAATTTTTGCCTTCTCTTGCGATGCTTGCACTTTCTTTGTTTGTCGCAGCCGTTCACTCAGGTATGCTCCAGTAAGTGATCACTTATCTTGCTCTTTTTTCCAGTTTATCTTTTTTAATCTATGGGTTTTTATGTTTCACAAGCCCTCACATGAAAGAAGAATTTAACCGCTACGGATTAAGACGCTTTCAAAAACTTACTGGCGTGCTTGAAGTTTTAGGAGCCCTTGGACTTTTACTTGGTTTAAAATTTAAAATTCTCTTAACGATCTCTGCTGCTGGTTTAGCTCTCTTAATGCTTCTTGGATTTGGCGTTCGAATAAAAATTAAAGACTCTTTTGTCCAAAGCTTTCCGGCATTTTTTTATATGCTTTTAAATTTTTATATTTTTTATAAAACGCTTAATTAAAACCTAATTCAACGACTGGCGCTTTTTTGAAAGGTAATAATCGTAATTCCCTTCAAAAACGTTCATTCTTCCATGATCCACTTCAAAAACTCTATTTGAAACAGCTTTTAAGAAGTGTCGATCGTGACTCACAATAAGAATCGTTCCATCAAAATTTTGTAAGTTTTTAAGTAAGACCTCTCGAGATTTAATATCTAAATGGTTTGTCGGCTCATCGAGAATCAATAAATTCACAGGATTCGCAAGAATACACGCTAAGACCACTCGACTTTTCTCTCCGCCTGAGAGAACTTTAATTTTTTTATAAACATCATCACCACTAAATAAAAAAGCACCTAATAAATTTCGGACAAATCCTAAGTTCGCGTTCGGAATACGATCAAAAACTTCTTCTATGATTTCTTTTTCGGGATTTAACACTTCAAGTGAATGCTGGCTAAAATAACCCACCTTCACATTAGCTCCGATATTCACCACTCCCGACGAAGCATCTGTTTGGCCCATGATTGTTTTCAAGAGAGTAGACTTACCGGCTCCATTCACACCCACAACCGCCACTTTATTCAGCCGCAAAACAACACCAGAAACTCCGCTAAAAACAGGCTTCTGGGTACCATCTTCTCTTGTCCAAACTTTTGCAAGATCTTTCATAACAACCACGTCATTGCCACTTCGAGGAGGAGGCGCAAACTCAAAATCCATGACTCTCTCTTCAGCAGGAATTTCTACGCGATCAATTTTTTCTAATTTTTTTACACGAGATTGAACTTGCGCTGCATGTGAGGCACGAGCCGCAAAGCGAGCAATAAACTCTTCTTCTTTAGCCAGCATGGCTTGTTGCTTTCTGTGACTTGCGAGCAACTGAGACATGCGAATTTCTTTTTCTTTTTCATAAAAATCATAATTGCCGCTGTAGTTTGTAATCGTCTTGTGAGCAACCTCCACAATCCGAGTGACTGTGCGATTCATAAACTCTCGATCGTGACTTGTCATGACAAGGGCCCCTTTAAAACTTTGAATCCATGTCTCTAACCATTCGATTGATTCCAAATCCAAGTGGTTTGTAGGCTCATCCATCAAAAGCAAATCCGGATTGAGGAGAAGAATTTTTGCAAGTGCGACACGCATTTTCCACCCCCCACTTAAAAACTCTACAGGTCTGTCTTGATCGTCAGGACCAATACCAAGGCCACTTAAAATCGATCGACATTTTGGCTCTAAATTATACCCATCTCTATTTTGATATTGCTCTTGAGCAGACGTATAGTTTTCTAAAAGTTTTTCCATCTCTTCATCAGAAATGGGATTGATGGCAGAGTCTTCAAGCTGCTTTTCCATCAGTGCGATATTTTTTGCAAGCTCAGAAATCATCCCCGCACCTGCCAAAACTTCTTGCACCACACTTCGCCCAGCCATCTCTCCTACATTTTGAGAAAAATATCCGACGACAACTTTGTCAGGAATAGACACCGTTCCTGAGTCAATGCCCTCTTCATGGGTCAGAATACGAAAAATCGTCGTCTTTCCAGCGCCGTTCGGACCCACAAGACCCACCTTTTCACCAGGATTAACCTGCAAGTTTGCAGCTTCAAAAATAACATGTTGGCCAAAACGTTTTGAAAGATTGCTAAGTGTGAACATTATTTGTTTTATGAATATACGCGATTTCGCAGTGCTTTAAAACGTTTAAAGGAGCATGACAAAGAGCTAAAGCCCAAGTGCAAGAGCTTAAAAAATGAGCTTAGATAATTTTCAATGGCCAAAAAAATTGTCACAGCCCCCCGCGGATCCAAGCTTAGCTGTAAAAATTGGGTGATCGAAGCAGCCTATAGAATGATTCAAAACAATCTTGATCCTGAAGTTGCCGAAAAGCCAGAGGAGCTTATTGTTTACGGCGGTATTGGAAAAGCCGCTCGCAACTGGGAATGCTTTGAAGCCATTCTTCGTTCACTTAAAAATCTCAACGAAGACGAAACACTTCTTATTCAAAGCGGAAAACCTGTTGGCGTGATCAAAACCCACACAGATGCCCCTCGAGTACTCATCGCAAATTCAAACCTTGTTCCTAAATGGGCAACGTGGGA
>JBILWH010000207.1:0-3457 GCA_044370015.1 Bdellovibrionota bacterium
GCTGCTTTAGCGACTCCAACCGCTCCGGCAGCAACGGGAGGACGAGTGTGGTCAAAGGCTTTCATGGCAATTTTAAATCCGTCACCTTCTGCGCCTAGGCGATATTTTGAGGGAATTTTTACATCTGTAAAAATTAGACCTCTGGTATCTGAACAACGTTGACCAAGATTTTTTTCTTTTTTTCCAACTTCAATCCCTGGAGTATTTGCAGGAACGATAAAGCCTGTCATGCCCTTAAAGCCAAGTTCTTTATTTGTGTAGGCGAGAACAAAATACCAACTGGCGACTGAGGCATTTGTGATCCACATCTTGGATCCATTGATAACGTAATCGTCTCCAACTTTTTTAGCTGTTGTTTTAATTCCTTGAACATCAGACCCTGCATGAGGTTCTGTCACTCCATAGGCAGCCATGATGGGTTCTTGGGTCATAGGAGCAAGGAATTGTTTTTTTTGCTCATCGTTTCCAGCAACAATCAAGGGAGCCTGAGCAAGTCCATTTGCTTCAAGAGCTGTGTACATTCCACTGCAGTAGCTTGAAAGTTCTTCTGCAATTAAACAGCCATCTAAAACAGAAAGTCCTAATCCGCCGTACTCAGGAGTAATGTGTGTATTCATAAGCCCAAGTTCGTGAGCTTTCTTGATAATTGGCCAAGGATATTCTCCTGTTTGATCAAAATGCTCCACCTGCGGACGCATTTCTTTTTCGCCAAAGTCACGTGCGAGTTCAATGAGGCTTTGTTGTTCAGGGCTTAAATCAAAATGTGGCATAGGTTTATTCTAAGCAAGTCAGGAAAAAAAACAAAGCCTTCTTAAAAACCTGCTAGGTCTTTTCGTTCTTGTTTCCAGAGTTCTTTAATCCATACAAGAGAGGCTTTGTCTTCAGGTAAAAAACTAATCGCTAGGTCCATTTGTCTCATAGCTTCTTTAAAGTTTTTTTGATGAGCAAGTTGGATAGCCTCTTGACGCAGTTTGTGGGCTTGCAAGACATCACGATAGGCAGGACATTTTGCTTCAGCTCTTAAAGGTCGATCTTGAAGAGCTTTCCATGCTTGAAGTCCTCCGCCTTGATCTGTGTGCATAAGACATTTTGAGTAACTTATTTTGTATTCAGACGCTATTCCACGAGCTCCATATTCTATTGTTTCGGGTGTAGATACATAATCTGGTAATCCTAAAAGGGCATGTCCGAGTTCATGAGCGATTAAAAATTCTCCAAGGTATCGAGCTTGGAGTGAGGGATTATTTTCTTTAATTTCAGTGAGCATTCTATAACTTGAAACAATGACGAATGAAGGACTTGCAAAACCGCCTACAAGACGAGACGCACTCAGGTGACGAGTCTCCATATTCATAAAATCAGGTGCTTTGAGGGGCATGTTTGTAATAAAAATTTTTAGAGGCTGATAGGGGTTTAATCTCCATCTAGGAATAAGTTGTTTCTTGTAAAATGACTGCCAAACAGAAAGGCTTTCTAAATTTTTTGATTCAACGGAGTTAATTAAAGGAATAATTTCTTCAGGAATTTGATCTTGAGCAAAACGCCATTTCTTTATTTTTATTCCAAAGTGATCTTCAAAGCTTTGAAGGCTGACAAGAATCGATTCGCGATTAATATACTCTGATACTGTGGGATAACCTTCAAAGTTGGCAACATAAAACTCAACTTCACGTTCGGAGGATATTTTTTGAAGTTTATTTTCTTTAAAAATAAGATGTGCACTCAAAAAAAACAAAGCACATGTGCTAAACCATGCAAAGAAAGTAAGAATTTTTTTTTGTTTTATTTTTCTATCGATCACATGAAGCTGGTGCTCAATAATTAAAATAAAATCATTTGTTGGGGGATAAACAGAAAAAGGAGCACCGCACGTACCACAGAAACTTTGAGTTTCGTCTGGTAATGAATGAGCACAACGTCCGCAAAAAACCGATTGTGGCTCTTTAGATCTAAATAGCACCTTCTTTTATCGGGGAGCCTAAAGAATTGATTTGTGAATTAGCGTTTAAGACTGTGAGGGTAATTTGTCAGTTAAATTTGAGTTAATTTTCAAAATGATTTTTAAGTGTTTTGAGAATGTCTTTAAGCCATGAAGTTTGAACTTTTTCTTCGAGGGCAATCACAAGAGCTTTAAACTGCTTCTGTTCTTTGGGAGTTCCATTTTTAAGAGGGAAATTTTTTTCCTGTTCCTCGAGAAGTTGATTGAGCAGAAATTCTTTAGTTTTTGTTTTATAAGTAGCTTCCCAAGTTTTTTGATGTGCAAATTCATCGTGAGCTTTTTTAAATTCGATGACGTTATTGTGGCTACTTGACTTCATTTTGTGGGACTGAATATAGGTCTTTTGACGCAATAAGTCAACAATGTTTTTCTTTTAATTTTGTTTTGATTTCAATTGGTTATGGGGATTTGTTGGACTCGTTTAAATCTTTCTTTCCAAGTCCTCTCCAGAGGCCTTTTTGATAAGTTTCCGCGTACCAGCGGAACTTCTCAGGTAGGGGGTAGACGTAGTTTTGAGAGCTGACACCTATTTGAAAGAGAATAATCCCAGCCCCTTCAGCAAGCTACATTTCTTCAAGATCTTCGACGATGTAAAGCGCGATAAACTTGTTTTGCTTAGAATTTTGAGATGCCCAAGCAAGGCCGCGTTCAAAGAACTCCTTTGAAAACTCTCCTTTGATTTTTTCCAACAAAGTGTCCAATGGTAAGTAATCCCAAGTAGATTCACCTTCTTTTCAGCTGGTTTTGTCAGAGGAAACTTTTCCACTCAAAAAATAAATCAAACGAATAATCTTTGCGCTTAGTAGATCTTTGACCGGGTTTTTGGAAGGATACTTTGAGGAATTTTCAGCAAGCACTCTGCACTATAGTTTGCTTGAAAAGAATAGAAGGAGTGATTTAAAAATGGATAGTTTTAGTGTGTCGATCCACGACAACTTTAACAAATGGAACTCCTGCGAGCTGGCCGTAAGAGGAGATCAGCTTTTGAGAAGGCTTAAAAAACCTATAAAAGTTTTCTCAAAAAGTGCTTCGCTATATTTTCTGAAGTAGTAAAGAGTTTATGAGTTTTGAGCGTTTAAAAGTAAAGCTTTACTGTGATGGGGCCTACAAGGAAGAAATTCTTAAATACAACCAAGATCCAGAAGTTTCAGGTATGACGACAAATCCTTCGCTTATGAAAAAAGCTGGCATCAACGATTATGTGAGTTTCAGCCAAGAAATTTTAAAAGTAGTGACGCAAAAGCCAATTTCCTTTGAAGTTTTTGCGGATGATATTCCCGAGATGACTCGTCAAGCGAAGCTCATTGCAACCTGGGGAAAAAATGTTTACGTAAAAATTCCTATTTTAAATACCAAGGGAATTTCAACAGCGCCCCTCATTCAAGAACTTTCTCATTCAGGGGTGAAGGTGAACGTGACGGCTGTTTTAACGGATGATCAAATACAAGAAGCATTAAA
>JBILWH010000208.1:0-3447 GCA_044370015.1 Bdellovibrionota bacterium
CGAGTGAACCAAGGATCCCACCCTGAGATTTTTGCTACTTCATCAGCAGTTGCCCCTTTTGCAAGAGAATCCCAAATCTGAAATCCTCTCTTGGAATGCGCCTCACTTAAGGCTGGCATTGCTTTCGTATCACCATTGGGCCATTTGAGCTCTAAAGAATTTAAAGCTTTGTGATAGGCTTCACCAAAAGAGGATCCAATCGCAAGAGCTTCCCCTACACTTTGCATTTGAGGGAGAAGTTCATCGCGTGAGCCTGCAAATTTTTCAAAATCCCAACGAGGAATTTTTACAGCAACATAATCAATCGTAGGCTCAAAACAAGCTTTCGTAATTTTTGTCACTTGATTATCAATTTCAGAAAGATTTTTTCCAAGAGCAAGCTTTGCAGCCACATATGCAATAGGAAATCCAGTAGCCTTCGAAGCCAAAGCCGATGATCTTGAAACACGAGGGTTCATTTCGATCACCACACGACGACCGTCTTTTGGGTTTACGGCAAACTGTACATTGCAACCACCCGTCTCGACGCCCACAGTTTTGACAATTCGAAGAGCATCTCTTCGCATAGCCTGATACTCTTTGTCTGTTAACGTTTGAGCAGGAGCAACGGTGATGGAGTCTCCGGTGTGAACCCCCATGGGGTCTAGGTTTTCGATACTACAAACAACAATCGCGTTATCCAAGGGATCGCGCATAACCTCAAGCTCGTACTCTTTCCAACCCAAAACACTCTCTTCAACAAGAGCTTCTCCAATCGGACTTTCTGTAAGAGCTACACTGCATTTTTCTTTTAATTCATCAGCGCAAAAAACAAAGCTTTGTCCTGTCCCTCCAAGTGTAAAACTAGGCCGCAATATAAAAGGAAACCCTACATCTTGAGCAAATTTTTCGCATTCTTCGACACTTCGTATAATATTTGACCGAGGAACTTCACAGTGAAGAGACTCCACAACTTCACGGAAAGCTCGACGGTCCTCTGCTAAATGAATGGCCTTAAGGTTAGCCCCAATAACCCTTACGCCCTCAAGAGCACCTGGGATTTTTGATAGAGAAAGCATCAAGTTCAAAGCCGTCTGTCCACCCATCGTGGGAAGAATCGCATCGATTCCTTCGGCTTTGATAATTTGAACAACTGTCAAAGGATCAAGAGGCTCAACAAAAGTTCTATCCGCGATTCCTGGATCGGTCATGATCGTTGCAGGATTTGAATTCACTAAGACAACACGTTTTCCTTCTTCCTTGAGAGCCAAACAAGCTTGAGTACCTGAATAATCAAACTCACACGCTTGTCCGATGATGATCGGTCCACTACCCAAGATTAAAACATTTTTGATATCTTCATGACTCATATAACTGGCTTATCCGAATAGATATGAGCCGCATCAATGTGAGGATACTGCTCAGAACGATGTTTCATTAGTGAAAGTTTCAACATAAGTTCTTTTTTATGAACTTCTTTTAAATTTTTTGTTTTTTTAATTTCTTTATTCAAAAAAGATTTTGCTTCTTTTGGATGAAACTGAAAAGCCTGTGAAAAAAGAATTTTGCTTTCAACTGGAACTATACGAGCCTGAAACACATCTCCTTTTTGAAAAATTTTTGGATTCTCAATGTCTTCAATTAAGTACTCTTCTCGATCGTACAAGTCTCTAATGGAAGCCTCATTATCTTTGATTTTAAGTAACTCAAAAACTGAACTCACCGAATTTCCCAAGCCCTCAAAAACCTTCAAAACTTTTTCGTCTTTAATGTTTTTCAATGACTCTCGAATAAACACTCGGATCGGAGGAAGCTCTTCACGCTCCAAGTTTCGTTCAAAAACAAACCAATCAAAAAATTGATTGAGCTGGGCTTCATAACGATCAGATCCTTCGGCAACCTTTATCGCTCGAGAAAAGTAATATTCTTTTGCACGACGTATTTCTTCGTAATAAACACCCTTGCCATAAGATTCTAAAATCTGAGAAATATAAGGTTCAAGATTCACGGTGTGGTTCCTCCGAAATTAAATCTACAAATTCTTCAAAGAAAAAAAGCGCATCAAAAGGCCCTGGGGCAGCTTCGGGATGAAACTGCACACTCGAACACTTTAAACTCTTTGCGCAAATTCCCTCATTACTTCCATCATTTGCATGTCGGTAGGTTACTTCGACACCGGCGGGAAGAGAGTTTTCATCAACGGCAAAGCCATGGTTCTGGCTTGTGATCAATGTTTTTCCAGTGGCTTTTCCATTTTCGTATTTCATTACAGGGTGATGAATCCCTCTGTGGCCAAATTTTAATTTGTAAGTCTTAGCACCCAAAGCATGAGCAATAAGCTGGTGCCCCATACAGATTCCAAATAAAGGTCTCTTGCCAAGAACTTTTTTTAATTCTTCTACAACTTTTTTGGCAGCTTCTGGGTCACCTGGACCATTACTCAAAAAAATTCCTTCTTTGCCTACTTCAAGCATTTCATCAGCAGTTGCATGAGCCGGAAGAACTTTCACCTCACAGCCTAAGCGAGACAGAATTCGAGGTGTATTTGTCTTCACGCCAAAATCAAGAACCGCAACTCTGGGAGCTGTTTTAAATGTTTTCTTTCTTTGTTTGTCTGGAGCCTTATCCTCATGCTGAGGCCAATAGATTTTTCGATCTTCAAAAATTTGAGCTTTTTGTGCACTTACTTTGGTTAAAAGTTCTAAATTTTGCATAGAAGGTATTTCTTCTTTTATGCGACTTAGCGCTTGCTCATCAGTCATCGAATCTCGCTTAAAAACAATTCCTCGCTGACTTCCTTCTGTGCGTAAATAAACAGTCAGCATTCGAGTATCAATTTTATGAAGCAAGAACTTTTTTTCTCGTAGAATCCAATTCAAAAGAGTTTCTTGAGCCCGCCAATTGGAAGCTTGATGAGAAAGATGACGAACAACCAATCCCTCAGCCCAAATTTGATGGCTCTCCATATCTTCATTTGTAAATCCCGTGTTTCCCACATGAGCCACTGTCGAAACAATCACCTGCTTGAAATAACTGGGGTCAGTCAGAGATTCCTCAACTCCCGTCATCGAAGTGCAAAAAACAAATTCGCCCCCTAAAACACGAGGACGCCCATTAAAATCTGAAAAATCTCCCCATCCTTCGACATCTAAAAAGAGACCTTTCTCCAAGACGAGGCGCAGAGCCTGAGGACGGAGAAAATCATTCATTCTGAGTATTAAAATTTAGGAGAGTAATTCGATGCGCGTCAAGGAAAGATTTAACGAACTCGTGGAAGGGCCTCAAAAAACTCGCTCAAAAGCGCACGGCGTAAATCCACCCCATATTTTACCTGAAGTAAAATTAAAGAACCCGGGTGCGATTGCAATTCTTGATTTAACTCAACACCCCAATTAACGGGCCCCGGGTGCATAAACATCATCTCTTTAGATAAATGTTCTGCCTTCAATTGAAAATTTTTTATAAAAT
>JBILWH010000019.1:0-10665 GCA_044370015.1 Bdellovibrionota bacterium
CCCGAGCATCCACGCGAGTTGGCCTGAACCAAAAATTCCTATGGGCACAAGCGCATTCTACTATGATCTTTGTCTCAAGGGCAGAACGAAGAGCGAAAATCTTCTGAAAGACCTTGCATGGAACCTGATTTTTGCTAGAAAAAACGCTTACATGCAAAGGTCTTGCAAAGAGCTATAGCATGAGGGATTGGGTGGTTTTCTCATCATCCTCAGGCCTCACATTTCACAGTACATGGCGCGCGCTGAGCAAAGAAGCTCAATCACAATTTAAAGGTTTATTTATTGATCGAAAATGTACCGCTCTCGAAAACTGCAAAAGTTTTTTACCCTCACACTTGATCCATGACTACTCAGAATGCTCATCAAGTTCTGAATTTGAAAAAAATTTTTTAAATTGGGCTCAATCGCAAAACTATCATGCGCAAAACTCTCCTCTTATTTTTTTAATTGGATACTTTAAAATCATTACGCCTCAATTTTTTGAAGCTAAGTTTCCTTTAATCAACACACACCCAAGCCTTCTTCCGGCATTTCCTGGGATGGATAAAAAAGTTCATCGTCTTGCTTTTGAAAACACTCTCGTGAGTGGATTTAGTGTCCACATGGTGAGTGAAGAACTCGACGCGGGACCTATAATTTTCCAAAAAGAAGTAAGCATCGCCGATGCGCAAAGCGCTGAGGAAGTTCGAGACAAAGTGCGACAAGTGGAACAACAGCACCTACCTCTTGTCTTAGAAAAACTTCTACACACAAATATCTCGGGTGAAGATAGAAAGATCAGCACTCGTGAATTGCAAAGCAAACTTAAAAGTCCAAACAATCAAGAGGGGTTTTCAACATGTGTGGTTTAGTGGCTGTTCAAACAAAAGATAAATCTGCCAACGAAATAGCTCTTTCAATGCTCCTAAGGCTTCAGCATAGGGGACAAGACGGAGCTGGCATGAGCGCACTCAACGATTCAGGCGACTTTAGCGACCTGAGAGGATTGGGCTTAATACAAACTGCCTTACAAAATTGGGGACAGCTCCCCTCATCAAATGTCACTCTCGCACACACACGATACGCAACAACAGGGCTTGGAACCTTGCACGAAATACAACCCTTCGTAAAACAGTATCCACGCTTTGCTATTGCCCACAACGGAAACATCGCTAACACAGCAGAGCTCACGGAAAAATACGAACTTATTCTTCAATCCACAAGTGATCTGGATGTCATTAGCCAAGTTCTTGTTAAGGAGTGGAAAAAAATTCCATCTGTTGAGGGTTTTGAAAAAGCTCTAGAAAAAATCTTTTCTGATTTTATCGGGGCCTATGCCGTCGTAGGAGCATTAAGCAATGGCGATCTCTTTGCTTTTCGTGACCCCTTTGGAATTCGCCCTCTCTATATTGCCAAAAATTCACAAGCAGTTGCGATCGCAAGTGAAACAAGCGCTTTTGCTCTTTTAGGAAAATGTGAGATCGAAGAAGTTCCTCATGGATCGTGGATCATCGTGAAAAATCAAGAAATCATTCGCGGAAGTGTTTTGAGCACACTTAATCCACAAGAACTCAAGCGTCACTGCATGTTTGAGATGCTTTATTTTTCTTCTCCTCACTCAGAAAACAACAAAAAGAGCATGTACACTTTGCGCTTTCTCTTGGGAACTGAGCTTGCAAAAGAAATCAAAGAAAGCAACACAACTCTTGATTACGATTACGTTGTCCCCGTGCCCGACACCTCACGAGCAGCAGCTATCGCTGTCGCTGAACACCTGAAAACTCCCTACAGAGAATATCTTGTTAAAAATGCTTATGTTCCCCGAACATTTATTCTTTCAAATAACGACAAGCGCCTCAAAACACTCGACATGAAATTGAGTTTAATTGGTCCAGAGATTGGAAACAAAAACATCTTGCTTGTGGATGATTCCGTTGTTCGAGGTAACACCTCTCGACTTATGATCAAAAGACTCAAAGAAGCAGGCGCAAAACACGTGGGGCTTGCCTCGACTTGCCCGCCTATTCTTCACCCCTGTTTTTACGGAATTGACTTTCCCGATCCAAGTGAACTCGTGGCACATGGACGAAGTCCCAAAGAAATTGCAGCCGCACTGGGAGTTGATGATTTATTTTATCTTAGCCATGAAGGACTCAAAAAAGCATTGGGGACAAATGAACTTTGCATGGCCTGCTTAGACGGAAAATATCCTATGAAGCGAGCGGGAGTTTTCGAGAGCTTCACGGCTCAACGCCGCGGAGACAGAGGATGCGAATTATGATTGAAACGCAACTGCATAAAAACTCCGCACTCCATAAAATTGCAAGTGGAAGTGTGAAAGATATTTATACTGACTCAGATTCAGACTCTCTTCACTTTGTCTTTAGCGATCGCGTTTCAGTTTTTGACTACGGGGCTATTCCAGAAAAGATTCCTCATCGAGGCGAGGCTCTTGCAACTTTTGCGCAATATATTTTTCATAGCATCTCAACTCCCTCAACTTTTCTTGGGTCTTCGGAGTTAGGTACAGCGGCCCTGAAAATGAAAAAAGTGAGCCATCCAAAGTTTCAACTTCATTCTGAAACATTGGACTTTGTTCCTCTTGAAGTTATTTTTCGATGGGGAGTTCCTGAAGGTTCAAAACTTATTCAAAAAGGCTACCAAGTTTTTGAAAAATTTCAGGAACCTAAGATTCAATTCACAACAAAACTCGAAGCCTTTGACCGTGATCTGACGACAGAAGAAGTTACTGCTCTTTTGCCCGAGGGACTTCAACTAACTGAGCTCAACCACTTTGCACAAAACTGTGCTCTTGAATTAAAAAATTTCTTTGAATCTTGCGGACTGACTCTTTGGGATGGGAAAATCGAAGTCGCTTTTCATAAAACAGAATCGCAGCTCTATTTAATTGACGCCATTACCCCTGACGAGCTTCGCTTGAGCTGCCCTGAGTTTCCCCACATTCCTCTTTCAAAAGAACTTCTTCGAAGATGGTATCAAAAAACTCTCTGGCCCTATGAATTGCAAAAACTCAAAAAAGACAAAGGACAAAACTGGAAAGAAAACGTCCCCCCACCACCTCAGCTTGGTGAATGGAGAGTGCAACAATTTAGTCAGTTATTTGTGAAACTTTGTGAAGTGGTTGAAAAAAGAAGCTCTGCGCCCCTTTTAGAGTGGATCCAAAACGAAAATAAAAAACCCAGAGTATTTATTGCGGGAAAAGGCGGAAGAGAAACCGCCCTTCGATGGCGTTTAGAACAAGAGGGTTGTGAAATTGTATACGAAATTTCAGAAGACTCTCAATATGCCGACGCTGTTCTTATCAGCAACGATAGCGATCTTGCAAAAGGCCTTGTCAACGAACTTACTCAAAAACAAACGTGGGTTATTGGTCCACAAAAAGAAGCAGCTCACATTGAGTGGTCAAAACTCTTTGGAAAAAAAATAGCAGAAGCTGCAAAAATTCCAATCGCGAGATGGACCTCAGACCCCGAAGAAGCCCGAAAAAAGCTTGAACTGCCCGTCATCAAACAAGATGGTTTGGCTGCAGGTAAGGGTGTTGTTGTTCCCGAAAGCCTTCAAGAATTTGATGATACAGTTTCTAAATGGTCTTCTCACCCTCTTCTTTTTGAAGAGCGATTAAGAGGAGAAGAAGCCTCTGTGTTTTTCTGGATTCATCCTCAGGGCGAAGGCTTTAAGGTTGAATTCTTAGGAGCTGCTCAAGACTTTAAGCGACGCTTTGAAAAAAACAAAGGTCCTAACACGGGAGGCATGGGCGCCAAAAGCCCCCATCCTTCCCTCAAAGAAAAAGATATTCAAAAATTTAAATCATGGGCTGAGCAAACAGCATTTGCTTTAAAAAAAGAAGGGATTTTATATTCAGGAGTTTTATTCATGGGGCTTTTGAATGATGTCAAAAGCGGATGGATGCTTCTTGAATACAATGCTCGATTTGGAGATCCCGAAACCCAAGCTCTCGTTCATCTTTGGAAGAATCCTCAGCTTTTACGATCGCACCTTGGTCTTTCTCTGACAGAATATTCCCATGCAGAAATTGAAGAGACGAAAGTTATTTGTCTTGCCTTGGTTCACCCTCAATATCCCAATCCCGCAGAGGCCCTTGAATTACCCGAATGGAATTTAGAAAATAAAATAGAAAAAAACAAAGCAACTCTTTTCAAAAGTGGATCACTTAGTGGACGTGTGGCTTATCTCTGCCTCAAAGACAAAGAAAAACCCGGAAAACTTGCTCAAAATTTAATTCAAACATCTCCCTGGAGTGAAATTCTTGACTGGAGAAAGGATATTCTCGAATGAAAATCTACGTCACAAAAGCTGAAGGGAATTCTTTTGCTTTTATCTCAATCAAAAACGAGCAAGTCTTAAATTCAGACATTCAAAAGATTTTTCAAAATTCGCTTTTGCCTTTGCCTGAAGACCACAAGAAATTTCTTATTCGATCTTATTTGCCGGGCGTTTCAAACCCTGTGGCCGAATCTTTAGCAAGAGTTTTGAAGATTCGTTCAAAAGATATTCGCGTGGACCTTGCCCTTGAATTCACAGAAGAACTCAATAGTGAAAAAATAAAAGAGCTTGAAGCTTTGTGGAAAGAACCTGCTATTGAACGCTTAGAAAGCAAAACCTTTAAAGATTACCTCAACTGGCTTGAGAATTTAAAAACCCCCTCAAGAGAAGACCTCTCTTTTTTTCCTACAACTCCTGCAGCCATTGGACTGGAATTTTCTTCTGAGGAGCTACATGTTTTGCAAAGCGCAGAAGAAAAACAATGTCGGCAATGGAACAGAGCCGAGTGGGAACTTTTTGCTCAAACATGGTCCGAGCACTGCAAACACAAAATCTTTAATGCGGAAATACATCTCACCAAAGAAGGCGTTTCGACTTCCTCACTTTTTAAAAATAAACTTCGCACTCCCGCTTTAAAAATTGCTGAAGAGAAAAAAAACCTTTATCTATCACTCTTTCATGACAATGCTGGGGTCTTAAGAATTTTCACTCCCGATCAAAAAGCGAGCGCATGGGGAATCGCTGCAAAAATGGAAACGCACAACAGCCCCTCTGCGATTTCTCCTTATGGGGGTGCAAGTACGGGCATAGTGGGCGTTCATAGAGATATTTTAGGAACAGGGCTAGGCGCTTTGCCCATAGCCAACTGGGATGTTCTTTGTTTTGAAGAGCCTCAACACTCAGAAAGCCGTCCCGCAAAAGCACTTGCTCCCGAAATTATTCGCAAAGGAGTTCTCAAAGGAATTCAAGATGGCGGGAATCAGAGCGGTATTCCAACTGTGCAAGGATCAACCATCTTTGATCCAAGCTACGCTGTTAAACCTCTCGTCTTTGCAGGATCCCTCGGAATTTGCCCAACAGATTTTGTAAATAAAAACGCAAAATGCGGAGACAGTCTTTTTGTGATTGGGGGCGCAACAGGCGCCGACGGACTCAGAGGAGCCGTCATGAGTTCTCGCGATATTCGAAGTGAAGATTTTGCGGGAAGTATCGTCCAAGTTGCTAATCCCTATACACAAAGATGTTTAACTGATTTTTTAATCGAAGCTCGAAACAAAGGTTTACTGAGTGCCGTCACTGACAACGGTGCAGGTGGACTTGCTTCAAGTGTTGGAGAGATGTCAACGCTCACAGGGGGTGCGGAAATCGATCTCACTCATGTGCGCCTTAAATTTGAAGGTCTTCACGCTTGGGAAAAACTCCTCTCTGAAAGCCAAGAAAGAATGACTCTTGCAACTCACGACCCGAAAGGCCTGATTGAGTTATTGAAAGCTTGGAGAATTGAATACGATCAGCTTGGAGTGCTTAATAATAGTGGTCGCTTTGTTGTTTTTCACGATCAATCCGGGAAAAAAGAAAAACTCGTGGATGTTTCACTTGAACTCCTCCACGATCATTGCCCAAAGCTGAAACTTTCGTCCGAGTGGACTTTTGAAGATGAAAAAAAATCAATCATATCTTCAATCATAACCTCAAAAGAACTCACTCAAGATTTTCTTGAAATCCTCTCAAGTTCCCATGCGACAAGCCGTGAAGCCATCTGCCGGCGATTTGATCACGAGGTGCAAGGACGAACACTCAAAAAACCTTTTGGTGGCTTGACTCAAGAAAGCCCTCAGGACGGAAGCCTCATTGAAGTGATGGAAGCCTCCTCGTACGTTGCTCTTGGACATGGACTTGCTCCAAAGGAAAAAGACTTTTACCTGTCTCTTCTTCTTTCTTTTGATGAAGCTGTGAAAAAATACCTGCTTGCAACAGGACAACTCCAATACGCAGGATTACTTGATAATTACTCCTGGCCCGATCCTCTTCAAAACGATCGCTCTCTTTGGAAACTTTATACAAGTGGCGAAATTCTTGAAACCATTAGCTCCGTCACAAAAATTCCTTTTGTGAGCGGAAAAGATTCTATGAAAAACAATGACTCCCAACATAGAATTCTTGAAACTCTTGTTATTTCTATCTTCGGATCGGCTCTCGGCCCCGAGCACATGCCCACGGGATTTATCACACAAGAGGGAGCAAAAATATACAATTGGAAACCCATCGAAGGATCAATCCTTGCACAGTCCAAAAATTTCTCAAGTGCCCTCGACCTCACTAAAGAAACTCTTCAAAAACTTCAATCTCGATATGAGCTTGTCGAAAAATGGATTCAAGAAAAGAAACTTATTTGTGCAAAAGACTTCTCTGCTCTTTGCCCTTTGAAAAGTCTTTTTGAAATGTGTCTGGGTAGAAAAGTGGGAATTCGCTTTAATGACAACATTTCTTACAATGAATTAGCAGCCAATGTATCCTCACTCGGTGGATTTCATCTTGTCTTTGCCCCTCACTTTGACTTTGAAAAAGAAATTCCATCTCATTTGAGACAAGAGATCATTGAAATAGGTCAAACAACGTCTAATTTTAGTTTTGGTTTCAAAGATCAAGAGCAAAACTTAGAAACATTTCGAAAATCTTACCATCAAGAAAGTGAGCAACTATGGGCTTGATGAAAATTCTCAGAGGAGAGGGAATCGAGTGCGAAAACGAAACCGCTCGCGCTCTTCAATTATTAGGTTACGAGACAGAATTCTGGGACTTACCCAAGCTCCTCTCCAATGCAGATTTATATTTAAATAAAATTCAAAAACATGATTGGGTATTTATCCCAGGAGGATTTTCTTTTGCCGATCACTTTGGAAGCGGACGGCTTTTAGCTTTTGAATTACAAAACATAAGATTTTTTGATCGTCTGATTGAAAAAGGTGCTTCTATCTGGGGAATTTGCAATGGCTTTCAAGTTCTTAGCTCCAGCTCTATCTTTGGAAAAGTTCAACTTGAACACAATCAAAAAGAGACTCGCCCCATGAACTTTCATGACCGCTGGGTAAAACTCAAAGCGCCTCAATTCGATAAAAACTTTTACTACCCTGCCCGCCATGGCGAAGGGCGCCTCAAAATTACCGAACTTGCCCCTCAAACGGAGGCCTTTCTTTTTTACGACGACGAAACCTTTGACAATGGAAGTGAGAAAAAAATCGCAGGCCTTATGAGAAAAATCAATCACTCCACAATCGTGGGCATGATGCCTCACCCTGAAATCTATACGCGCCCTGAACAAAACCCTGATTATAATTTTAGCGATGCCCACAATATCACTCAAAAATCACTCAAAGATACTTCAATTTTTAATTTAATTTTTAAAATGGAGAACCCATGACTTTAAAAAACTACGCTCTTATTAGTTGCTACGATAAAACAAATCTAGATATTTTGATTCCACAGTTTTTAGCTCGCGGCTGGAATCTCTTGGCAACAGGTGGCACTTATACGCATATTCAAAAACTAGGCTTTCCTGTAACGGAAGTTTCTGAACTCACAGGTAAAGCTGAAATTTTTGGAGGAAGAGTCAAAACTCTTCAATACGAAATCTTGGGAAGTATTCTCATGCGCGTAGGAAAAGATGAAAAAGAATGGCCTCACGATTTTAGAATCGCAGCCGTTGTATGCAACTTTTATCCCTTCCAAGAAAAAGCAAAGATCTCCCAAAACATGGATGAGCTTGTGGAATGGATCGACATTGGCGGCCCCACTATGGTTCGCTCTGCTGCTAAAAACTACAAAGATGTCTTTTGCTTCACCCACACTCGCCAATACCAGTATTTAAACGATTCCTCATTTGAAAATGAACTCAAGGTTAAAGAAGAACTCGCCCTCGAGGCTTTTGACCTGATTCACGACCTTGATAGAAGAATTGCTTTTGAACTCCATTCACGACTTAAAAAGGAACTTCGCTACGGAGAAAATCCTCATCAAAAAGCTGTTTTCCTCAGTGATCATCTACACGAAAGCATGGGAGATATAAGCTTTAATAACATTCGAGACGCAGAAGGAGCTTTAAAATTTATTCTGCCCTTTCAAACTCCTGCCGTGGGTGTTGTGAAACACGGAACCCTGTGCGGAGCTTCCATTGGAATCGATGAAACATCCACACCCTTTGACAATATTTTCGAAGAAGCTTGGGAAGGAGACACGGTATCTCGCTTTGGAGGAATTCTTTCTTTTAATCGCACACCCAATCAACAGATTTTCGATATTCTCTCAAAACGTTTTGTAGAAGTTCTTGTACTCCCCAATGATCCAGAATCGAAAGCTTGGGCGAAAGAATTTTTCAAAATTAAATCTCAATGTAAAATTTTTCTTTGTGATTTAGAAGGACTACGCAAAAAAGAATTGGAAAGTTTCGGTGGAGCTTTTGGCACACTCATTCAAGAAAGAGATGAATCAAAATTCTCCGAAAAGACTCAAGATCTTGAAACATTTTTTTCCCTCTGGACAGCTGCGTGCTCCAAATCAAACGCGATCACTCTTGTAGGGAAAGATGAAAAGAAAAAACTTTTTTATCTGGCAGGAGCAGGTCAAGGCCAGCCAAACCGAATTGAAAGCCTGCAAAAACTTGCTCTTCCTAGAGCGGATGACTTTTGTAAACGCCGAGGTTACAACAAAGCAGAGCTCATTTGTTCAAGTGATGCGTTTTTTCCTTTTGACGATATTCTTCACGTTCTAAGTGAAGCGGGTATAAAAAAAGTTCTTCAACCAGGAGGATCCAAAAACGATTCTCTTGTCGTGGAAACTGCCAAGAAACTAGAAATTAAAATGACCTTTACGCAAGAACGCCATTTTTGGCACTAAAAGGAAAAACGATGTCTTACAAAAATTCTGGAGTTGACGTTCACGCAGCTGATCAATGGGTTGAAGGAATTCAAAATAAAATCGGCACTCAAGAACTCATCAGTGGCGTGGGTGACTACGCGGCAGTTTACAAACTCAACGATCGAGAGTGGGTTGCGACAAGTTGCGATGGAATTGGAACAAAAATCTTGTGGACGCTCAAGGGCTTAGGAACTCCCAAAGATCTTGCCCAAGATCTTCTTGCGATGAACGTGAACGACGTTTTGTGTACCGGTGCCACACCTAAGTTATTTCTCGACTACATTGCTTGCAGCGGAAAAGAGGCTCTGCAAGAAAACGGATTTTTAAAAAAATTCATTTACGGACTTGCAGATGTTTGCAAAGAAAACGAGCAAATCCTGGCAGGTGGAGAAACGGCGCAAATGCCCGATCTCTACAAAGGAGAAGAGTTTGATACGGCGGGGTTTAGCGTGGGTTTTATGGAACCCGACAGTTATATTCACCCACAAAAATTAGAAGAGGGTGCGGAGCTTTGGGGATGGACCTCAAACGGCCCCCACTCCAATGGATTCACCTGGCTGCGCAAGCTTTTTGACAGCGAAAGGGACGCCGAAATTATTCAAAAACACTTCATGGGCCCTACTCGAGTTTATATAAAAGAATTCAGAGACTTAAGAAAAAAACTCGAAGCTAATTCTTGCCTCGCAGCCTATCACGTTACTGGATCCGGACTCTTGAATTTGCTTCGAAGCCAAAACCAGTGGGGCTTTGAACTGAGCGATTGGCCCAAGGAATTTCCCAAGTGGCTTCAGATCATTCAAGAACGAAGCAAAGCCAGCACAAGCGAGCTCTTAAGCACCTTTAATGGCGGCTACGGGTTTATCGTTGCACTCAAAAAAGAAAGCGATCAGCAAATACTTGAACAAGCAGGTCTCAAGTTTTTAGGAAGTGTTTCATCCAAGTCAGGCGTGAGAATCCCTCAACTCGAAGTTGAACTCTGATTTAAAATAAATACATTTCTATGTATAATTAAACATTGAGCATTTCTCTCATTTCTAAAAACAGAAACCCTCTGTTCTTAAAGATAAATTTTCATAATTTTAGCAATTATAGGGACAGCGCATACTTACGCCATCGACCTTAAAACGTGCATAACGATTCTAGCTTTAGGACAACTTCCTATAAATGAAACCTCAAATCCAAATATAAGCGCGATAGAAGTTTTTTATGATCAAAACAAAGCTTAAGAAACTCCACAGTACGTCGGCATAGATTTCTCTAAAGGATCCGTTAGCCTTGATGAAGTCATAAAGAACAAAGAGGTCTTTACTCCGAAAAAAGAAAAGGGCTAGTGAAAAAAATTAAAAGCTTAAAACTTCCTACCTAAAAACTTTTGCTCATTTCATAAAAAATCACGTTGTTGAAAACCAAAAAAGAAATTCAGCATCTCATTAACGAAAGACAAAAAAACAATAAATCTAAAACCAC
>JBILWH010000209.1:0-3404 GCA_044370015.1 Bdellovibrionota bacterium
ATAGGAGCACATATTCGCTTTCCACAAGGAAGTCTCAACTGCGATGAGCTCATTATCGCCCCACGCGTTTGGCCCATTCTGATGGGGCAACTCCAATTGGGAGTGGGCTGTCTTGAAAAAGAAAGAGTTAGCTTGGTTGCACTTGTTAAAGCCTCACCTTTTTGGGCTCCTTCTGCTGTCGATTTAAGTGTCGATTTCAAAGAATTTTCTCTTGAAAACATTGACCTTCAAAGTGACCTTCAAAATGAACTTAAGGGAATTGTTTCAGGAACCCTTGAGGCACAAAATGTTTCTTTAACAAACATAGGAAGCCCCAGTGTTCTTTTGGACGTTCAAGGTTCAGAGGTTAGAACGCCCAGCACTTACGTGATGGGTGTCACCCTAAGCAGCTTAGATTTGGATACAGTAAAAATTGTAGGTTCTCTGGGTAAAAATAGCTTAAAAATACCCACTCTTAATTTTGGAAATACCGACTCCCCCATTCAAGGAAAGTTATCATTTGAAAGCGACTTCCCCATGCCAAGAATGATCCCCCAAAAAGGCCAACTGAGAGGAATGCTCAAAGTAACTCCTGCGGGAATTGTTATTTTTAAGAATGTTTTTAGCCTCTCCCTAGTCTTTGGCCCTGCTGACACCACAGGAACCCGCCAAATCAATAAAAAGTTTACGAATGACATAAAAGAGCTTCTTGGAGCTTACCAAAGTAATAATTAACGTTTTTTTTTAGAGGGACTTGATTTGCAGAGAAAGTTTTTCTACCTTCAACTCTATTCGCTAACGGGCGTGTAGCTCATCTGGGAGAGCACCTGATTTGCATTCAGGGGGTAGCAGGTTCGATCCCTGTCACGTCCACCATTTTCAAGAAAGTCTAACCAGCGAATTTACAAAAATCTGGAACTTTAAAACACAAGGCCACTGAGGAGCAATCCCCAGTGGCTTTTGCTTGTTTCTACAATCAGGGCTTCGGAATATTGTTCACAAACAAAAAATCGCGGAAAGCTGCTATAAAATAATTAAATATACCAACTACGGACTAGATTTTATACACGTCAAGACACTGTCAGATTCCGAATCCGCATGATAACTACGAGTGGACCATTTCAGAGAGTGATATCCCGCAGGACAACCTTGAGTGGCAATGTCTTTGTCTTTACATTTTATTGAAAAAGAGGGAGGGGCTTGCTTACCAGAGCTGTCGACGATTCCCACCGAATTGTGCGTACCATTATTGAGAAAAGAAACACCGCAAAAGCTTCCATCATTTTCAATTTTAGGACTTACGCTTTCATTTGAATCACGAATACAGCTATAAACATAATCTGCACTGTTGTCGTCACTCAACGCAAGGTTTGCCCAATAAATCCTTTTATATCCTCTTGGGCAAGCTTGAAATGGATTCGCCCCAAGGCATTTTATATCCTGATTAGATGGGTTCGAATTGATCCAAGTTGAATCTATATTTCCGTCATTTCGAATACTCGCTCCACAGAATTGTCCTCCTAAATTAAAAGTCGACTGAGTTGTTAGAGCTAATTTCGTATCTTTAACACATGAATGAACTTGATCTGCTATTGAATCATCGTGCCACGCTAAAGTTCCAAAATAGAGCTGTTTATATCCCCTAGGACATCCACTTGCGATATTGACTCCCTTGCAACGAAGAGAAGGTGTATAGCTTGAATCACCTTGAAGGCCGAGGGTATCAACTCGATTTCCAGCAAGGTATCCTTGAAATCCACACCAAGCTGCCTCCCCCAATCCATCATCTTCGGGTAAAGGCTCCAGAGTGAAGGAAGCGTCCGTTAGTAAAACAGAGGCAAGCATGGCATCGCCACAACAACCTCCTGAAGTTGTAACTGTGGTACCAATGTTAGAACCAAGTCTCAGCTCGAGCGATGATTTTTCGGGAAGAGCGCTCAATGCTATATCTCCCGATAATGCCATAACTAAATGACCTTGGCCTTGTGAGGCAGGAATTGCCTCTTTTTTTTGTGTGAGAAGAGAATTGTTAAGGTATATTTGAGAAACGAGAGTCGCGCTTTCCTTGCCGCAAGTATCGTTGGGATTGTGATCGGGTGTGCCTTCTGCAACGGAGAATGCGAGTAGACTTCCGCTAACATCTCTGGGTTTTTCAATCGAAAGCATGTGGACTGCCGTCGTATTATTTGGCCAAACCCAAGGCACATGAAATCCAGCTGAGCCGTAGTAACTTGCAACCTGAATTTGTGATTGAGGGCAGTTTTCATCTTCGACCCAAACTTCTAAAGTTGATCCAGCGAGAATTTTTACTTTTGGAGCAGTTCCGTGAGACTTGGGATAAATGTCTCCCGCCATGACTTTTACATTTTTGCTGGATGTTGTGAGTTTTCCATAACCCATGTTGGTTTTAGATACCCTCTTTCCAGGGCAGATATCATCGGCTGCGAGCCAAGAATATTTAGATTCGCCAACGTAAACGTTGCTGTTCCAAGAATAAATTTTCTCTTCCGCTGTATTTTCAAAAAGACCAGTAAATCTTGCAACAGCCCAACCTTTATCCGGGACAGCCACCTCGAATACACTTGTGCTTGAAATTCCAAGATAAGAACTACTTTGAAGTTCGTAAGAATATTTTCTTACGGGTTTACAACTAACTCCCACCCTAGGCGTGGACTTAGAGGGGGAACTTGAAGAGCTAGAAGAACTTGAAGAGCTAGAAGAGCTAGAAGATCTAGATGAGCTAGAAGAACTACGAGAGAAAAGATCATCTTTGATAATGCTGGAATCTTCTTCAGTATTATCGTTAACACCCGATCTGGCGGGGTTTGTGATACGAATATCCTCTCCAAATTTTGAAAGCGGATTATAGCAGGATGTAAGCAATATCATTATAAAAATGAAACTGATCTTTACATTACCCATAGTATTAGTATCGGCAAAAATTCTTACAAAATTATGTCTTTATTCCCTATACAATCTCGTAAGAGTCTTCCTGTTAAATACTCATATTTAATTTTCTAAATTTAACAAAAACCTAACACATTTGTTGTTTGAACCGAATTAAAATTAAAAAGTGAGATTTTTAATTCTTATACTTATAGTTTTTAGTTCCCTTGTTCATGGCCTCACGAATGAAGACAAACTTCTTGAAGCAGACCTTCGAATAAAAAAAATAATTAATATCTACTTTGATAAAAATTACTCCTTGGCTGAAAAAGAACTGAACAAATTAATCAAAGACTATCCCTCCCTACCCAAAATGCAATTACTTAAAGGTCAAATTCTACACGCAAAAGGAGATTACCAAAAAGCTCTCGATGTCCTCGAAAATGTTCCTCTAGACGAGCAAGGTTCAGAGTATTGGTATTTTAAATTCAGTTCGGCCAATCATATTTCAGACTCAAAACACAAAAAACTCTCTAAAC
>JBILWH010000210.1:0-3402 GCA_044370015.1 Bdellovibrionota bacterium
TTTCTTATCTGAATAGCGATTCAAGATTTCAAGAGCATGCTCTATTAAATCAGCAAGTGCAACATAAAGACTTTGTGAGTATTTTGTTAGACTCACACCGTCGTATCTTCCTCCACTTACTCGCAAGCTAATAGAAAAAGAATCCGGTCCCGCTTGCTGTGGAGAATTATGCATTTCCAAAGTTACAAGAACACTTGATTTCTTTAAATCAGGGAATTTTTCGATGAGTTCTGAAACTCTTTCGCGAACAGCATCTTTTGCTATTTCAGATTTCTCTAAGTTCTTGAACACAATCTTCATAACCTTACCCCCTTGTTCCTTAAGATAAATTCAATCTAGGGTAAAAAAATAAATAGTAAAAATAGATAATAAATATAAAATATATTGCTTAAAGCTATAAACTAAAGCCTGACATAATTCTTAAGGCCACTGAATTCTCTATCTTTCTCTGTGCAGTCATTAGAAATAATTCTTCGCTCACATTTCTGAGCTTGCCAATCTCAACTAACTCTCCGCCCAAAACTTGTCGCGTTACAGTGTGAGTTGCTGCAGCAATCAAACCCATGCCGCTGATAGCCATTAGCTTTTTGACTGAAATATCCTGACTTTCTGCAATAATGTTTAGAGAAATACTATAAGTTTTAGCCCAGTGCTCAAGATCTTGTCGCATACGACTGTCATATGTAGGAAATATAATGGGAACATCAGAAATAGAATTGGGGAAATTTTTTCGGAGACCCACAAACTTTTGCGCTCCAAAAAAAGCAACATTCTTTTTACTGATTGACTTTGGAACAAGCCCTTTTGCATCAACACCAGAAGGAATTTTGTCAGTAACCATAAGATCTATGCGATGCTGAGAAAGCTCTCTCAAAAGCATCTCCGAACTTCCTTCGCTGAGCGTGATTTGGCAGGGAGATATTTTATAAGCGTATTTAACGAGCTGTACAATGAGCTGTTTAGGAATAGAATCAAGAGCTCCAATATGAAGAGTGTTTTTGAGAGGCACCATTCTGTGATGAAGCACCTCGTACATCTCAGAACCTAACTTGAAAATAGTCTTAGAATAATCAAAAGCAATTTTTCCCTGCTCCGTGAGAATTAATTTTTTATTCCTTCTCTCAAATAATTGAATTCCTATCTGATCTTCGAATTGTTTGAGTTGAGCACTCAATGTTGGCTGACCAATTCTCAACTTAATGGCAGCTGCGGACACACTTCCCTCTTCTGCTATGCATTTAAAATAGAATAAATGGTGGTAATTAAGCCAGGGCGTCATATTTAAACTCAACTTAACATAACATAAAACAATACAAGCTAGAACTATTATCTATTTTAGATATAGTCATTTTACGACGATACTTATTTCGTTAAATATTTTATGGAGGAAGCCAAAAAATGATTTATTTTCCCTTCTCTGATTACTGGATGTTTTATGCGGGCTTTACCCTTTTTGTTTTAATGATGCTCGCTCTCGACCTAGGCGTTTTTCACAAAAAAGCTCACATTGTCTCCATCAAAGAAGCAACCACTTGGACAATTGTTTGGGTGACCCTTGCTATTTCTTTTAACTTTCTCTTCTACAAATATTCTTTATGGAAATTTACATCCGACCCCAGCTTTTTATCTCTTCCTGATTTCAACGGAGCAGAAAAAGCCAAAACCCTTGCTCTGGAGTTTTTAACAGGATTTGTGATTGAAAAATCTCTTGCCATCGATAACATTTTTATCTTTGCCGTCGTGTTTAGTTATTTTGGTATTCCTAAAATTTACCAGCACCGTATTCTGTTTTGGGGAATATTTGGTGCTCTTTTCTTTAGAGCAATTTTCATTGCTCTCGGTACTCTTCTTCTCAAATATGAATGGGTTGCTATTTTCTTTGGAATCCTACTAATCCTTACAGGTATTAAGATGTTTTTTGCGGGTACTGAGGAAGTTAATCTCGATAAAAACGTGGTCATCCGTTTTCTTAGAAAAATATTTCGCATTCATTCTTCTATTGAAAAAGATAAGTTTTTTATCAAGCAAAACAAACTCATTTACGTAACGCCTTTATTTATAGCTCTTCTTTTTCTAGAATTGACAGATATTATCTTCGCGGTTGACTCTGTTCCTGCGATCTTTGCTATCACCAAAGAACCCTTCATCGTTTACACTTCAAATATTTTTGCGATCCTAGGTCTGCGTTCTATGTATTTTATGCTGGCTTCAGTGATCGATCGCTTTCGCTTTATCAAATACGGACTTGCTGCCGTGCTTGTCTTTGTTGGATTAAAAATGTCCTACTTAAACGAACTGTATGGCGGAAAGTTTCCCATCTCTTGGTCGCTGATGATCATTACGGGCCTTATTGGGGGATCTATACTTATATCCCTAATCGTTGATTCAAAGACTAAAAAAGGAAAGGAATAATTATGAAATTTGCAAAACGAATAGTTCTCTTTTTAACCGTTAACATCCTCATCGTCCTCACCCTATCGTTTGTACTTAACATGCTTGGAGTTAAGCCCTACCTCTCTGCTGCGGGAGTGATGAACTACTCCTCATTAATGGTGTTTTGTTTAGTGTGGGGTTTTGGGGGAGCCTTTATTTCGCTTGCACTTTCAAGAATTATTGCCAAGTGGTCTATGGGAGTACAGCTTATTGGCGAAACAACTCCCGACTCAAATTTGCGCGATCTTTACTTTGAAGTTGAGAGTCTTTCTAAAAAAGCAGGCATTCCCATGCCTCAAGTAGGAATTTATGAAAGTAATGAAATTAACGCTTTCGCTACAGGTCCCACAAAAAGCCGTTCACTTGTTGCCGTCTCTAGTGGACTTATGAACAAAATGAATAAATCTCAACTAAGAGGAGTTCTTGCTCATGAAGTGGCACACATTGCCAATGGCGACATGGTCACCATGACTCTTCTTCAAGGAGTTGTGAACGCCTTTGTGATGTTTGTTGCTCGTGTTATTGGTTTTTTTGTAAGCCAAGCCGTTGAAGAAGAAAAGAGATCTTGGGTTCAATTTCTTGTAGTGTTTGTTTGCGAAATTGTTCTGGGCATCTTAGGCATGCTTGTTGTAGCCGCATTTTCTCGCGCTCGAGAATTTAGAGCAGACAAAGGAGGCGCAAATTACTCAAGCAAAAACGATATGATCTCTGCGCTAACAAAACTCAAAGAAACAATTGAGATTCAAGAAGAAAACCCTCAGTCTGCTCTTGCAACGTTAAAAATATCTCAAAAACCCAATTCATTTTTGAGCTTATTTTCAACTCATCCAGATCTTGAAAAAAGAATTGCTACTTTAAATCAAAGCGATCAAGGTTCATGACCTTGTCCCAAGCAGCAACAAAGTCTTGAACAAAAGCTTTTTGCGAATCAGCGCACGCGTAAACTTCAGCGAGTGAACGAAGCTGTGA
>JBILWH010000211.1:0-3394 GCA_044370015.1 Bdellovibrionota bacterium
TCCCTTTAGGTAATCGTCAGTGGCAGAGAGTCCGTCGCCGTTTTTAGACTTTTTGTCTTCATCAGGGCGACTTAGGATACTTGCGGGGCCTCGAGTAAGAATTGATGTGGAATTATTGGCAATCGACTTGGGGGTCTCTTTGCTTTTACGAGTTGCTTTAGGGTTTAAGTGAGCAATGCCTTCTTCGAGGATATTTTTAAATTTACCAATTCGTGGGGCTTGAGTGTTTTGATCGGTTTTTTGATTGAACTTGGAAAGATAAGTTTTTTCTTTAAGTGTTTTAGGAGCTTCTTCACTTTTTAGGGTTTCATCCATTTGAACGATTTGTTTTGTTTCGAGAAGTTTTTCTCGTGCTTTGATTTCTCTTTCAAATTCTTTTTCACTTATATTACGAACGCTCAAAGATTTAGGGAGTTCATGAAGACGGTTGAGTGCTGAATTTTGAGAGTTAAACAGGTTAATGCCACTCATAAAGAGAATCCAAAGGCTACAAAGGTGTAGGGCGACGGAGCCCCATACAAATCTATTCAACATCCCTAACAAGCTTTTTCGGCATCTTTGAAGAGCTTTTAAAGTAGGTAAGGTATGAAAAACGAATTAAGTTTGGGTTAACAGGGGTTAATTCTTCGAAAACTTGAGTGAAGACGTGTTATAGTCCCACCTTCTCCAATGAATAAAAATTTAGTCCTACGGTACCTTCGACAAATACTTAATTATCAAGATGAAGAATTTATGAAGATGCTTGCTTTGATGGACGTGAAGGTCACTTTTGAGGAACTAGCTTCTTGGTTCAAGGTTGAGGGTGAAGAGGGCTATGCTGAGCTGAGCGATAAAATGCTTGCGTTTTTTTTGGAATCATTGATTTTACTGAAGCGTGGAAAAAATGAGAGTGCTCAAGAGCGGTTGCTTGAATTGCCTGTGACAAATAATCTTGTTCTCAAAAAATTACGAATCGCTTTTGAGTTAAAAGATGAAAATATCTCTTCTTTTATGTCAAAGTCTGGAATAACCGCTTCACCTAAAGACTGGAGTCCTTATTTTAGAAGTAAAAAACATAAGCATTTTCGCAAATGCCCGGATGCTTTTTTAGAGGCTTTTTTAAAGGGGTTGGTGCCATGAGTTCTTTTTATGATTTCAAGTTACTGTCTTCTCTCCTTGCAACTTTGAAGGAAAAAGAATTTAAAACACCCACAGAAATACAAACAAAAGCGATTCCTTCTCTTTTAGATGGACGATCACTTGTGGGAATTGCGGAAACGGGCAGCGGTAAAACGCTTTCATATGCGCTTCCACTACTTCACCACGTTAAAAATTATGAAACTCAAGAAGCGGCAATTTCAGTCAGTGGTCAACCTCGAGCGGTCATTGTCGTTCCTACTCGTGAATTAGGCGAGCAGGTTGCAAAAGTTTTTAAAATCTTTACTCATCAGACGAGACTCAGGGTACGAACATTACTCGGAGGAACAGCGTTAGATGTTGCCAAAAGAAATGTAGCGGGTCCTTTAGAGATATTGGTAGCCACTCCAGGACGTCTGGTTCAATTGATGGATCGCTCTCTTGTGAAGTTAGGCGATACTCGAATTCTAGTTTTTGATGAAGCGGATCAAATGCTGGATCAAGGTTTTATCAATGATGCTCATCGAATTGTAAAAGAAACTAGGCCTGATCGACAAATGGTTTTATTTTCTGCGACGATTTCTTCGTCTGTTGAAAAATTAATTCAAAGTCTTTTTTCTGATGCTCAGGTTATTCGTAGTCAAGGAAGTCGCAAGACGGTTCCCACTCTTATTACAGAAAACAAATTAATTAAAGATGGAAGACGTTTCCCAGTTCTTGAAAAAATTCTTGCTCAAGAAGTTGAGGGCGGAACAATTATTTTTACCAACACTCGCGAACAATGTGACAAGTTGGCAGATGAGTTAAGCGAAGCAGGAATGAGTTGCACGATCTACCGAGGAGAAATGGACAAGGTTGAGCGTCGCTCGAACTTAAGAGCTTTTCGTGAGGGCAGGGTGTCTTTACTGATATCTACAGATTTAGCATCACGTGGTTTGGATGTGGAGCATGTCGGTCGAGTGATCAATTATCATCTTCCTCAGCAAATTGAAAATTACATTCATCGAGTGGGGCGTACGGCACGTGCGGGCCGTAAGGGTCTTGTGATTAATTTTGTGACTGAACGTGATCGACCTTTGATGGATGAAGTGAAAAAACTTTAAAATCTAAGAAATAATCTTTGCAGAATCGTAGAGCTTTCTTAGCGTGAGAGTATTGTGATACGCGTCTTTTAAATCCACCAAAAGCTTTTCTTTTTTTAATGCTGCATTGGAGAAGTTTTCGATCTCTGCTTGATAGGGATCCTTGGGCTCGTGGACGTCTATTTTAATCGACCCACTTGGAAGATGGAGCGAGAAACTTTCATCGATCAAGGGTTTAAAGGGCTTTGGGATTTTTAATTCGCCTTTGGTGCCTTTGATTGTCATAAATTCGTAGCGAGTTTTGTGGTAGCTGCAAGTAAAGGTGGCTTTTGCTTTTTTAAATTTCAGCGTGCCTGTGAAGTCTATATCGACTCCTTTTGGAGAAAGGCACATTCTTCCAGAGACTGATTGGGGTTCTTCACTTATTAGATAACGAATTAAGTTCACTTCATAGCAACCCAGGTCCCACAAACAACCGCCTCCGTTTGGATTATCAAAGCGAATGTTGGGTCCTTCACTCAGAGAAATATTAAAAATAGAATCAATTGTTTTGATTTTTCCAATGATTCCGCTTGCTATGACTTCTTTGATTTTTTGAGTGTGTTTGTGATGGCGATACATAAAACCCTCACCCACAATCACATCGTTCTTTTTAGCAAGAGCTATAATTTTACGAACATCTTTTGGCTCAGTGGCGAAGGGTTTTTCGCAAAGAACGTGTTTGCCATTTTCAATAGCTTTGAGAGTCCACTCTGCGTGTAGGTGATTGGGAAGAGCGTTGTAAATAATGTCAACTTTTGGATCTGCTAGAAGTTCTTCGTAACTCCCATAAGCTTTTTCAAGTTTCCATTGCTTTTGATAAGCTTTTGCTTTTGAAAGATCGCGGCTGCCAACAGCGTATGCAAGGTTATTATCTTTTAGCCATGGAATAATTTTAGCGTTAATTTGAGCTGTACTTAAAAAACCCCAGTTTAAAATTTTCATTTTTTAATTTCCACTTGCTTTGGGATCAAAAGCTCTGCGCAATCCGTTTCCAAGAAGGGTCAAGAAAATGAGAGTCATAAAGAGAAAAAGAGAAGGGTAAACAGCAAGCCACCACGCGATTGTAAGATTTGCTTTGGCTTGAGAAAGAAGTTCTCCCCAGCTAGGTGTAGGAGCTTGTAATCCAAACCCAAGATAATCCAAAGCAGAGATAC
>JBILWH010000212.1:0-3392 GCA_044370015.1 Bdellovibrionota bacterium
TTGGAAAGAAATGGACTTTGCAGCTAAGCTTGCAAAACTTTCAAATTCCGACAACACAGCCATGACAGCAAGCGATGCACTCAGGATGGCCACTTCAAAAGGAGCAGAAGTTTTAGGCTTTGAAAAGATAGGGCAACTACGAGAAGGCTATCTAGCGGATTTTTTAATCATGAATCTTTACGATGTGAATCTTAAGCCTTGTCAAAACACCCTAAGTTCATTGGTTTATTCGACTACAGGACGAGAAGTAGAAAGCGTCTACTGTCATGGAAAATTACTTTTCCATAAGGGTGAATTTAAGACTCTCGATAAAGAGAAAATTATTGAAGAGTGTATTCGCTTTACTGAAAAAAACTTTTAAGCAGCTTGCTTAATGTTTATGAATTCACTTGTGTATTCGTAGAGAGATTCAAAACTTTCTAAGAAAACTTTTCGAAGATTTTCAATTGCTGTTTCATCCGATTTGTTTAAAATGTCCTCTGCGTGCTTCTCAATATGCAAGCAACAATCCCTTAGAGAATGAAGGCCCAAATTAGAGCTCATTGTTTTTAATGAATGAGCGCGTGCACTCATTTTAACGAGGTCTGACTCGTTATAAGCTCGCTCAATTTGATCCACTAAATCTGGACTTAACTGCGAAAAAGACGCAAAAAGATCATCGAACATTGTCATTCCGTTTTTGGTGTTTATTTTTTGGGCAGCTTCAATTGATTTTGAATCTACGAGAACGAGTTTTTTTTCTATTTTTTTCTTAAATCTTTTATCCATAGACTTTTAGATATATCGGGTACTTTATAAAACTATTGAGTTAAAAAATTGTTTAAATATTCCAAAGCCCCGCATGTTGCTTCTTGGGCAAAAGGGCGGTCGTCAAAAAGCTTGAGGGTATGGGCTCCTTCACTTATTTCGACATATCTAAAAGGGACATTTTTTTGAGCAAGAGTTTGGCTAAACTCACGAGAGGAACGAACGGGAACCAGGTCATCATTTTGCGCATGAACAAGATAAAAAGGAATCTTTTGTTTTTTAACTTGTGCTTTTGGCGAAGCCCACATCGCGAGGCTTGGCGCAAGAAAGGGATGTATCCCTAAAAAATTGACAACAAGGCTTGTCTGAAGAGCATCTAGCCCATCTAAATTTGTTAAGTCATAGGGCCCATAATAGGCTACAACTCCATGGACATCGGGCTCAAAGTCCTGAACCGGACACTCAATATCACTAAACTTTTGATTGTTTGCAGTTAGTCCAATTTCTGCCGCTAAATGAGCACCTGCGGAAAAACCAATCGTCACAATTCGGTCAGTATTCAAATTAAAAAGATTTCGATTCTTTTTCAATGTTTTTAAAGCACATCGCAAATCCTCCACGGGTACAGGAAAACGTCCTCCTTCTGCTGTGACTAAAGAATACGAAACCGTCACTGCTGCAAATCCCATTGACGTTAGCTTTTGAGCCAGAGGACGATACTCTTTTCGATCACCTTTTACCCAAGCACCTCCGTGAATAATCATGGCAACAGGTAAGGGTTTTTCAGAAAGATTTTTTGGTGCATACAAATCAAAACCCAAATCTTTTTTATAAATCAAATTTTCAATTGAATTAAATTCAGTAGGAGATTCGGGCCCAGCGCAAAACTGCGAATATGAAATTTTTGAAATAAATAAAGAAAGAAAAAAAGAAAAAACACATAAAAGCTTTTTCATACTCAAATTCTCAGGACGCTTTCTCAAAGGAGCAAGGAGCACAGCGGCGGGCGAGAAACAAAAATCTCGCAGTTAGGGCAATAACACATTCTAAGCCTTAGCGGCTTTAAGTAACCAATCCTTAAACTTTTCATGAACTTGGTTAAGAGAGGATTCCCTGTAAGAAAGATAAAGTCGATTTATAAGAGGAGGAAAGTCTTTTGTATCCAGAGCGTGCAGGCTCTTTTCTTTGATTTCATTTTGAACAGTATGTAAGGGAGAAACGGAAATTCCCAAGCCGTTTCTCATCAGTTCGGTGATTACCGAGAAAGAATTAATCCTGTGTGAGTATTTAAAGCGACGATCTACAAAAAACCCTTGCGATTCAATCCAACGCAACGTCCATGGATCAAAGTGTTCTGCATCCCCGTAGCCAATCCAACGAAAATGCTCCCAAAAACGATCTGACTTTTTAGCTTTTTTTAGAATATCTTTTAAGCGATCAATTTCGTCTTTTTTTCCAACAGGAGTTAGCTTTTCTTCCAACAAAACCTGACTCACAACACGAGTATCCTCTATTCGCTTAGTAGAAATAATTAAAAAAAGCTGTCCGGTGACAAGCTCCTCTTCCAACTTATCAGATTCAGCAATATCCCAAAGAAATCTTGCCTGAGGTTCGACTTTTAAAAAATCTAAAATTCGGGGCCTCAACCAATACTCGCCAAAACCTGCAACAGATCCAAAAAACAATTTACTATCATGATGCTTTTCGCTTTCGCGTGCTTCAGTAAGAATTTTTTCAAGTCGCTCAAGCTCTGGCAGAAGTTTTCTTAAAAGTGCTTCACCTTTGCCAGTTAAGATATTCCTTCTCCCTTGCTTTTCAAAAAGAGGCTGTCCTACCTGGCGCTCCAAATTTTGAATTTGCAAGCTCACCGCGGGCTGAGTAAGTCCCAAAGTTTTAGCAGCTTCCGCAACACTTCCAAGAGTCGCGACATGAACAAAAACCCTCATACTTTGAAGACTAAAATCAGCTAATTCAGACAAAAACATAAAATATAAGTCTTAAAACTAAGACCAAAGATCTCCCAAAGGATTTCTTTCGAATAAAGATTTACGGTCTGTCCCTGTGCCTACAAGAGTAATCTTTACGCCCACGTAATCTTCAATAAGCGAAAGATAACGGTCCAAAGGCTTAGAGAGCTTCTCTCCTGAGACAGTTTCTGCCCACCCTTCGCACTCAACAATTTCTCCTTTACGTTTCACGTAAATTTTTTCTTCGCCTGACAAAATATCTGACTTTGTCATCACAAGATCGGATATATCTCCAAGCTCAACGTTATTTTTAAGCTCATCAAGATCAAGCCAGCCAACTCGACGAGGACGACCCGTGGTGGCTCCAAATTCAGAGCCATTTTTTCGAATGCGCTCACCTGTTTCATTATTTAATTCAGTTGCAAAAGGACCACTTCCCACTCGAGTCATGTACGCTTTAAAGACCCCAAATACTCTTCCTAATTTTGAATGAGGAAAGGGAGCCCCCACGGAAGCCATAGCAGGCATAGCATTTGATGAAGTCACAAAAGGATACGTTCCATGGTCAATATCCAAGCTCAGTGCTTGTGCGCCTTCGAGCAAGCATTTTTCTTTTTGAGCAATTCTGTAAAAAGGTGCTGCCTCAAAAGAAACATAATCTTTAAACAAAGAAATAAT
>JBILWH010000213.1:0-3372 GCA_044370015.1 Bdellovibrionota bacterium
AGTGGGTCCTTTAAAGTTAAGAGATATCAACGGAAAGGTTTATGAAATTGATCAAGTTCATCGCTACTCTCAGCATAGAGATTTGATAGAGTTTTCGTTAAAAAAAGCTCCAGCTGAGATCGAGCCTTTAAAAGTTGCTCCTGAATCACGAATTGGTCAGTTTGTGTTTACTGCAGGAAATGCACTGGGCGATGGAATTGTGACTCGAAGCGGGTATATCACCTCATTTACTCCAGAGCCTGTGAATGGTGATTGGAATGACCTTCGCTATTCGGCACCTGCTTCACCTGGAAATTCAGGCGGGCCACTTTTAAATAAAAATCTTGAAGTTATGGGCGTTGTGGTTCGAAGAACAGAGAGTGAAAATTTAAATTTTGCCATTCCCTTTAGTGAGTTAAATAAAGTTAAAAAAGCAGATTTTTTTGTTCAGGATGTTTCTGTTTCCTATTTCAAAAAAAGGTTATCCAAAGATTGGAAATTTTCTTTTCCGTTACCTTCGGGAATCCCTGAGATTACCAAAGCTGCAAATCAAGATTATTTAAAGTTTTACCAAAATCTTCAAAATGATTTTGATCGAAAATATCGGGACAGTGTTTTCCCGACGGACTCTAAGCTCCAAAAGTGGGCAAAGGATACAACATCCTACGATCTGGCGGGAGTTATTTATAAAGATACAAATGATCGCTGGTATACTGATCCGATTGATTGGACTGTCGTTCAGCTGAGTGTTGATCGACTTATGTTGATTGAAAAAAGCCAAAGCTACAAATCGGCATTTTTTTATTTAGAAAAACCTAAGAAGACAAAGCTTCTAGATTTTTTTAACGACTCAAAGGGAATTTTGGAGTCACTTTTAAAACATTTGAATTGGACTCGTTCTTTTTTAGGTCGAAAAATTGCCATTAAAAGCTATGGTAAACCTCAGGAAACTTTTGAATGGCGTGATGATTTTAAAAGAAAATGGATGACGAGTGTTTGGACGAGTTATTTTGACGATCGTGTTTTAGAAATGAATTGTTTGCCCTCACCTGGGGGAGTCTTTTGTGCCTTTTTCTCAGATCCTTATAGCCTTAAAGATTTTACAAGAATCATGACTCGAAAGTCATTGAATCGTTATGTGATTGATTACAGTGGGAAAATCCGTGATTGGAAAGAGTGGATTCATTTGCCTCAGGAGTGGAAGTTGCCAGGTGCTTTATCTGATATTGAAATTGATAATAAAGAAAATTTTACTTGGAAGTTGGGAAAATATTCCGGAAAAGCTCAATCGAAGGATTTCAGTGATGATGCTGAATTAAAGCTTTCTTTTTATTCAGATCCCCGTGATTTATTTCAATTGAATCTTAAATCATTTTCTTTAACTGAAAAAAATGGAGACATCCAGCTTAAGGTTGGAAGTTATTTCAGGCCAGATGAAGGAGGAAGTCCAGATTACTTCGAAGCTTGGGAGAAAATTTTGAATCAGCGCCCCCCCTATAACGGACAGGGGCAAGCTCAAGGTAAATATGTTTACATTTTGAATGTTTTGAAATCCGTAAGCTCTTCAAAGAAAAAAGAAAAAATTCTAAGCTTACCAGTTACTTCTTGTGGATTACTTTCTTCAATGGGAGAGCAAAAAATTCGCGAAACCTGTCAGGACTTTATAAAAAATATTCAGTGGCAATAATTTAAATAACCTAAAGTGAGCTGTTCAGTGTTTCGTCGTGCCTTTTAAATTTACAGGTTCCTCCGTTTTCAAGGCAGGCAATGTAGATTTCAACTGCAAGAGCTTCTGGAACTTTTTCAATTTTTTCGTCTTGAAAAATATTTTCACTGACAAAACTTCTTCTTTCCATGATTTCTAAAAGCCACTTGTGATCTTGAAGAAATTTTTGAATTCTTTCTCGAGCCTTTAAGCGTCCTTCGTGCTCTAACTCGTTAAATTCTAAATCGTAATCAGGACCTAGAATTTGTCCAATAGATGCACTTTGAACTCGTTCAACGAAGGTCTCGCTTTTAGCGGGTGCCTTTTCGATTTCTTCTTCTGGAGTTGTTTGGGGAACTTCAGACGGATCGTAAAGCATGCCCGAAGGAAGTTCTTCAGGTGGAGTGAGGTGATCTGTGGTGAAGTCTAAGTTTTCATCCGTTAAGTCAAGAGATGGAATGGCTTCTTCTGTTTGGGCTGTTTGAACTTGAATAAGAACTTTTGAGTCTTCAGAAGTTGCCGGTGCTCCTTCAAAGTTCACTTGATTATAACTACCTGAATCTGAAGAGAGTTCGGGGTTGAGAATTAAATATCCACATCCGCAAAGAATATCGAAGGCTCCAGGATAGTCTTCACTTCTGTGTTGAGCGCTACAAGAGGGGCACCTTACTTCCATCTTTTTATGTTAGCGTGCCTATAAAAAATCTAAAAGCGATACGAGTCTGACGCCATATTGGGTAGATCCAAGCCGCCCAAAGCCTCTATAAACACCAAAGCTTGCTTTAAAGTCAAAATAATGAAGTGCTTGGCAGAAAAAGTCGATTTCAGCGCCAAGAGTTTGAAAGTATTCTTTGCCCATACGAACTTTTGTCTTATAGGGAATTTTCTCGTCTATTTGATAAAGATCCGTCGTTAGAACTTCGTAAAAAGGTCTGAGCTCAATATCTCCTATGTGAAAGCGGTTCCATGGAAGACCTCTGTTTACTCTCATTAATCGGAAGCCAATTTCGGCATTAGCGCGAAGAATTTGCAATGAGGGGCCAATACCGACGGGAAAGCCTCTGGCAAGAAAGCCACTGTCTAACATGGTGAGCTGATTTCGCCCACCCCATTCGTAATAAGATTTTGGAAAAGATTTCGGCGAAGTTTTTGCATATTCTATCCCTAGAAGATAACCCATTCGTGAAACTTTTCCCTGAAAGTTGCCCTTAGCTTCGATGGAGGTTTCAGGTAAAAAGCGAAGCTTTGCAGAGAGGTTGAGAGCATTTCTAAAGTTTGTAATCTGATATTTTTGAAGAAATGTATCAATGGCTGCTGGGCTGGCAAATCTAAAACCTAGAGAAGGAATGACACTTGAAAAAGATTTAAAAATCCCAGCGCTGCTTCCTTTTCGATATTCAAGACCCGGATAAACAGCTGTATAAAACGATGTGTTTAAGTGCTTGAGAGCTCTGAATTGAGTGAGAACGGTTATTCGGTCTTGAAGCTCTTTTTGAGAGTATTGAAAACTTTTAGCTTGCTGAATTTGCCATTGGTCAAAGGGTCCCCAAGTAAGGGAATTTCGTAAGAGAGAGAATTCGTTAAATAGCCGATTGTTATAAGAGGCGAATCCCAAGTTTAGTGAGCCTTGCCAATTGTTAGAAAGGTCGGAGAAACTTGTTTGTCCAGAGAAAGTCGAGCCACCTTTT
>JBILWH010000214.1:0-3366 GCA_044370015.1 Bdellovibrionota bacterium
ATACTCGCGAGTGTTGATTGTTGATTTTTCAACACCTGTTGCACCCATGGAGCGGAGGTAATAAGTCGTTTTGAGACCTTTTTTCCATGCGTAACGATACATTTCATCCAAAAGTTTTCCGTTTGGTTTTGCAATGTAGAGGTTCAAGCTTTGACCCATGTCGATCCATTTTTGGCGGCGGCTTGCGCAATCGATGAGCCACTGAGGAGCCACTTCAAACGCTGTTTTGTAAAGAGCTTTGAGGTTTGCAGGGATGTTTGTAATAGGTTCAAGATTTCCGTCGTATCTCTTGAGTTCGGAAATCATTTCTTCATTCCACAATCCTGCAGCTTTTAAATCTTCTACAAGATACGGATTGATCACGGTGAACTCGCCGGACATGTTGCTTTTTACAAACAAGTTCTTATAAGTAGGCTCAATGGATTGAGTTGTTCCAGCGATGTTTGAAATCGTAGCTGTTGGAGCAATCGCCATACAGTTACTATTTCTCATTCCATTTTGCTTGATCGCTGCGCGCACAGGTGACCAGTCGAGTTTGGCTTTGCTATCCATGTCGACTTTATCTGCGCCACGCTCGTCACTTACGATCTTGATCGAATCTACAGGAAGAATTCCCTTGTCCCAGAGAGAGCCCTTGAAGCTTGCGTATGTTCCACGCTCTTTTGCAAGTTCTGTTGAGGCAAGAATCGCGTAGTAAGAAATCAGCTCCATGCTCTCATCTGCGAAGTCCACAGCTTGAACGCTGTCGTAAGGAATGCGCATCATGTAGAGAGCATCTTGGAATCCCATAAGGCCAAGACCCACGGGGCGGTGTTTGAGGTTTGAATTTTTTGATTCAGGAATTGGATAGTGGTTTTGATCGATCACGTTATCAAGCATGCGCATGGCAACGGTCACTGTGCGAGCAACTTTTTCACGATCTAAGCCTTTTCCAGGAATCATGTGATTTTGAAGATTCACAGAACCCAAATTGCACACGGCAATTTCATCTTTGTTTGTGTTCAAAAGAATCTCGGTGCAAAGATTTGAGCTGTGAACAACTCCCACGTGTCCTTGAGGAGAACGAAGGTTTGAAGGATCTTTGAAAGTGATCCAAGGGTGACCTGTTTCAAACAACATAGAAAGCATTTTGCGCCAAACTTTGACGGCTTCTACTTTGCGGAAATTTTCGATTTCACCACGAGCCGCTTTGGCTTCGTATTCAACGTAAGCTTTTTCAAACGCTTTGCCGTAGAGATCGTGCAAGTCGGGAGTTTCTTCTGGAGAGAAGAGTGTCCACTCAGCGTTAGCTTCTACACGCTTCATGAACAAATCTGGAATCCAGTTGGCAGTGTTCATGTCGTGGCAGCGACGACGATCGTCACCTGTGTTTTTTCGAAGCTCGAGATATTCTTCAATGTCGATGTGCCATGTTTCGAGATACGAACACACAGCGCCTTTTCTTTTGCCACCTTGGTTCACGGCAATCGCTGTGTCATTGGCAACTTTTAAGAAAGGAATCACGCCTTGTGAACTTCCGTTTGTTCCTTTGATGTGAGCGCCAAGTCCGCGCACGGGTGTCCAGTCGTTTCCAAGTCCACCAGAGAACTTAGAAAGAAGGGCGTTGTCTCGGAGAGATTTGTAAATATCGCCGAGGTCATCAGGAATGGTTGTGAGAAAGCATGAAGAGAGTTGGGGGTAGAGGGTTCCAGAGTTGAAGAGGGTAGGCGTAGAGGAAACGTAATCAAAAGAAGAGAGCAAATCGTAGAATTCAATCGCACGTTTTGTTCTTTCTTCTTTTGTTTTTTCAATAAGAGCAAGGCCCATACCTACACGCATCCAAAACACTTGAGGCAATTCGATGCGACGACCTTTTACGTGAATGAAGTAACGATCGTAAAGAGTTTGGAGTCCTAAGAAACTAAATTTCTCGTCGCGCTCAGGCTTGAGAGCTGCTGCAATTTGATCGATCGAAAATTCTGTTTTGAGTCGTGGATCAAGACGACCTTCTTGAATTCCAAGATCTAAATAAACAGGAAGATATTTTGAATAAGCTTCTTTTCTTTCTGAAATTGTGACGAAATTTCCAATAACTTCATCAAAAGTTACTTGCAAAAGAAGGCGGGCTGTTACGTAAGAATAAGCAGGATCGCGCTCGATAAAAGCACGTGTCGCCATAATCGCAGCCTGCATGAGGCTTTTCTTGGGCATTCCTTCGTAAAGAGCTTTGAGGGTTTCGTTTAGAACAAGATTGACGTCGACTTCTTTTGAAAAGCCAGTGGCTGCTTCTTGGATAATCTGACGAACCTTTCCTTCGTTAAAAGGCACAACGCTTCCGTCGTCTAAGGTGATGGTCTTGATGGTGCTTGAAAACCCCTCTGTTTGAGGCTTTTCGTTTTCAAGGGTAAAAGAATTCTGCGTGTCCAACGACATCGTTATTGTCTCCTCTTTCTTATAAAGCCTTTAAAAGCCAAATAAGATATATAAATTTTCTTGGGGTACCTAGTTGGCTGTTGGCTTCTCCCCTTTGATTAGTTACAACAGCTTTCGGTCCACTTGGGCCCTTTTACAAGGGCTCTAAAATTAAGAGTCACACAACATATAGACGGATTCAAGGTCACATATGGCCATATATTGTAATTTTTAAAAAAAAATCTAAAAAGGCTTTTAAAAAGGTGCTTAGCAAAAAACGCTAATAACACGTCGCGACTTCTGCCGAAATTTTGCATTTTGAGCGAGAGATTTTTTTATGGCCTCGCGTAATTTGACACCTGCTTTTTATAAACTTCCGTTGACAGATTTCTCGAAAAATTATTTCGAAGTTTTTTTAAAAGGCGAATTCTTAAGCTGCTTTTTGGATCGTAAGTTTCGCAGTGTATCCGAGTGCGCCTAATATCCTAAGCATAAGATCTGTAGAAATATCCACCGAGCTTCGATTCATGAGGGCTGTAATCCTTGTTCTTGAAGTTTTTGCAAGCTTTGCCACCTGCTCATGAGTCAGTCCCTTTTTTTTAACGATCTGAATAATTTTATCATTCAAGTTAATTTTGAGTTCCCAGGCAGCAGCATGAGCAGGGCTGAGACCCATTACTTCTGCAAGTTCAACTGAGTTTTTGGCGACAATCATTTTAGATTTCTTCATGGAGCATCTCCTTAAGTCTTTTACGACCGATATCGACTTCACATGCTGGAGTTTTTTGAGTCTTTTTCTCAAAAATATGTACTATTAAAATTCCCCGAGATGATTTTAAGTAATAAAAAACTCGGCAGCTACCATCGCCACATCTAATCCTCAGCTCTTAAATTCCTAAAGCAACACTCGGCATTGGCCTAGACAACGGCATAACTAGCTTTTCTCCAAGCTGTAGCTTAAAAATTGCAAAGCCA
>JBILWH010000216.1:0-3321 GCA_044370015.1 Bdellovibrionota bacterium
AACAATCAATGACTACCTTTCCACTTGTTTATAATGAGTTCGTTCAGATGTGGATTAATTATTTTACTGGAAGAGGCCGGGAAACTTTTGAAAAATGGCTTTCACGATCCACTCGCTACATTCCTCTGATGAAACAAGTTTTAAAAGAAGAGGGAGTTCCTGAAGATTTGATTTATCTTTCGATGATTGAAAGTGGCTTTAATCCAAAAGCGTATAGTCGCGCAAAAGCGGTGGGGCCTTGGCAATTTATGGAAGCAACGGGCAAGCGGTATGGATTAAAGGTCGATTTCTGGATTGACGAGCGCAAAGACATTGTTGAATCCACGCATGCAGCGGCTCAATACTTAAAAGAATTACATCAGATTTTTGGTTCTTGGTATTTGGCAGCAGCGGGATACAATGCGGGTGAAGGAAAAGTGTTGAATGCCATTCGACGTGAAAAAAATCGAAATTTTTGGCAGCTCTCTCACGAGAAAAAAAACTTCAGAGCTGAAACAACAAATTATGTTCCAAAGATTATTGCGGCTGCTATCTTAGCAAAAGATCCACATAAGTATGGATTTTCGAAAGATCTTCAATTCGAAAAGCCTCTTGTTTGGGAATCTGTAAGAATTCCCGGAGGTGTTGATCTCAGAGCTGTGGCCCAAGTGACAGGATCTGATCCAGAAGTTCTTCAGTTGCTCAATGCGGAACTCCGTGCGGGTATTACTCCACCTGATTTAAAAGATGGCTATTTGTTTCGAGTACCGCCTGAGAAAAAAGAGTTACTTATTTCTAAAATAAACGAATTGAGCAGAATTCAAGTAGCTAGTTTTATTAGTCACAAAATCGGGCGTGGAGAAAATTTGGGGTATATTGCTCGTCGTTACAAAACAAATACGACAACCCTTTTAAAGCTGAACAACATTCGTAATCCTAAGGCTCTTAGAGTAGGACAGGTGATTAAGGTTCCTCTTCCATATTCAAAATTGGGAAGAGGCCCCACTTCTGTTCAGAAGACTGAGAAGGTCGAAAAGATTAGCAAAAAAGTTGAAGCTCCCCAAAATCGAGAAGTTGCTTCTTCTCAGGATTTTGTTCAACACAGGGTGAAGCGTGGCGAAAGTCTCATCAGGCTTGCAAAAAAATATAATGTTAAAATGAGTGAAATCTTGAAAGTGAATAATCTTAAATCAAGAGAACTTCGCATCGGACAAAGTCTAAAAATCCCCGATAATGTTAATTAAGGGTTCAAAATATTTTTTATTCGATTAAAAATCTTTTAGTCCAGCTTCTTTAAGTTGCTGGCTTGCGATTTTGTCCCAACCTTTGTTGGCCGCAGGGCTTGCGGGGCTTGGATGGAGGATTGTATGTGTTTCCATCTCAGGAAAAAGTCGTTGAAATATTTTTGCGGCGTAAGCACCGATTCCAAAAAGTTTTTGGGGTTTCAAAATTTCAACAGCTTTTGAGAGATGTTCATCGCAAAGTTTCTCAACAGCTTTTCTATATTTAATTTCTAATTTGTCAGGAGTCACATTCGATCCTGTTTCGCTTAAAAAGCCCAAGGGACAATAATTAAAAACAAAAAATTTTTTAAAAAATTCCTCAGAATTTGAATAGGTCTTTTCAAAAAGACCCCACAGCCTTGATCCACTCACCTCGACTCTTGAACAAGTAAAACCTTCAATGGGCCTTTTAGGATGCTGAAGAGATGGGCTCTCTACACCTTCTTGAATTTTTAAAAAGTTTTTAACAGAAACAATATCTCCAAAGGGAATCCCTGTTTGCATCATTCCAAAGGGCCCGGGATTCATTCCTAAAAAAAGTCCCTCTAGGGGGGCTTGAGCGTAGCGGGCGATATATTCAAAGTAAGATTTTTGAGCATAATCGAGCGGGTTATACACAAAAACGTCTTTTGGTTTTTTAAGTTTATTGAGATTCAAAGATAAATCACGACTTGCATTTTGCAGATCTAAAACAAGGGTATTGTTTTTTAATTTTTTCCTAGTTCTTCGGCTTTGTTCGAGCATCTTTCAAAAACCTTTCTTAGTGAAGTTTCTACAGCTAGCTCTTCCAGAGTTTTGAGGCCTTCTTGAGTAGAGCCTCCCGGAGTGGCGATTTGTTTGATTAAAAGATCTGATTTTTTTTCTTTTTTTAGAAGGCTTAAGGCACCCTCAAAAATTTGTAAAACCCATTCCTGTGAGTTTTTTATTTTTAATTCGTCAGCAACAATGAGAGATAATTTTTGAATGAGCCAAATTATAAAAGCAGGATGGCTTCCACCAAGTGCCGAGGCTTTTGCAAATAATTGCTCGCTAAGAATGTATACTTGTCCAAAAGGGTTAAATAATTTTTTTGCTCGCAGTAGCTGATTTTGAGACGCGCTTGGGCTTCGATATAAAGTTGTTAAAGCTCCGTTTACTTGAAGGGATGTGTTGGTCATGGCCACTATCACAGGTTTTTGGAGGTCTTTCTCAAGTTGAGAGGCTTTTATTCCCGCCATGAGAGAAATAAAAAAAGCTTTTGGAGCGCTTTGTTTTTGCAAATCGGTTTTGATTTCGCTCCACTGAGAGGGCTTCACAGCAATGACATAAAATAAGGCCAATGGAATAGGGCTATTGTTTTCAGCATAAGTAACAGTCGCTTTTGGAAAAAGCCTTTTTAATTTCTGAAAAGTTTTTTTGCTTTTTACATGGATGTGAATTTCTGAAGCTTTAAATATTTTCTCTTTTATCCATGATTGAATAAGCAAGGATCCAAGTTTACCAGCTCCCAAAAAAACAACTTTTGGGCCGCGACTCGCAGTGGGCATGAAAAATAAACTAATCTATATAATTGAGGATTTCACTGACGAGATCGCTTAAAAGATCGCGCAATTCTGTGGTTTCAATTTCAAGTGAGTAAAGATTGTTACTTCCACAGGTATCTGTTGGGTGTTTGAGAAACCCCTTGAAGCCTTCAGGAAAAGAAGGGGATTCCTGAATTCTTAGAGAGATTGCCATAGGAATTTGGATGATTCCTTTGATGGGTATGCTGGCTGCATGAACTTCACAAACCGTAAAATCATTGTATTTGGCTGCGCAAATCCATCCAATGCTCTTGCCTCGCCATTCCCATTGAAGTTCCAGTCCGCCTGCAGATCTTAACGATTGCAGGGCTGAATCAACAATTTTGAACTCCTTGGGAGAAAGCATTCCCCGTAGGGTGCTGCTAGAAGGCCTTATGGCGGCTTTTCTCAAAGGATGGGAGACTTCAGTCCGCATATGTGCCGCATTGTGCACTAAAATTCGAGCGAGAAGCAAAATAAAAGGTCTTACATTGCTTCAATATTTGCGAGAAAGAACT
>JBILWH010000020.1:0-10425 GCA_044370015.1 Bdellovibrionota bacterium
GTCAGGGCTTAACCGCTCTCTCGAACGCTTTAAAGACAATTGGACATGTCACGGTTGTTGCACCTGAGCGTGAACAATCCACGATGGGGCATGCATTGACTTTGCACAAACCTGTGCGTCTGTACTCAGTTCGGCATGAAAAAAACTTAGATGTTTTTTGTTTAAGCGGAACTCCCGCTGATTGTGTGTACATGGGTTTGCGTCATGTGATGAAAAAACCGCCTCACGTAATTATTTCAGGGATCAATCGGGGAGTGAATCTAGGGAATGATATTTTTTATTCGGGCACAGTGGCGGCTGCTCGCGAGGGAGCTTTGTTGAATATTCCCTCCATAGCTGCTTCGATGAATTTCCATTTTGAACCAGGGGTAAAAAAAGAAGCGCACTTTGAGGAAGCAGCTGTTTTTGTTCGAAAAGTTGCTCAAAAAGTTGCAGTTGAAGGACTTCCTCATAGATGTTTGTTGAATATCAATTTTCCAAATTTACCACTTTCTAAAATAAAAGGAGTGAAAGTCGCGAAGCAAGGATTTCGCATCTACTCAAAGAAGATTGAAAAACGTCAAGATCAAAGAAACAAGCCTTATTATTGGCTAGGAGGAGAATACATGGGCTTCGAACCCATTGAGAGTTCGGACTGTGTGGCTCTTGATCAAGATTTTATCTCTGTGACTCCTCTCAGAATTGATATTACTCAATACGATTTTTTGGGTGAACTCGAGCAATGGCATTTAGGTGATTTACTTAAAAGTCAAGCGGGAACTTCTAAAAGAATAAAAGTTAAAAAGAAAAAGACTTTCAAAAAATAAAATATTTTTATAGGTTTTTTGAAAAAGTGAATAAAAGACAATCTCAATTTTTTTTCCTCTCTCTTGTTTTGGCTTTTTTATCTGCTTGCACGACCAGTTTCACTCACCACGAGTCAATGCGTTCTCGTGAATCACTTGAAGAAAATATTTTAGCTGAATCATCGCGGGACAAAAAAGAGGGCGCACCCACTCAAACACTTTCTTTTATTTGGCCTATTGATGGTAAGCCCCGTGTGGCAAGTTTTTTTGGATGGAGAAAGAAGGGCGAGCGAAAAAAAGGTGAGCGTATGCATGAGGGGCTTGATCTTGGAGGCCGACACGGAGACAATATATATGCTTCTTGTGATGGCAAGGTTGTTGATGTTGCCTATGTAAAAGGTTACGGAAAGACAGTGGTTCTTTACCATGGAGGCGGGTGGTCTTCACTCTATGCTCATTTATCAAAATACAAGGTAAAGCGAGGGCAGGAGATTAAAGCAGGCAATGTTTTGGGTTTGATGGGACGAACAGGTCGCGCTCAAGCAAACCATTTACACTTTGAAATTCGTAAGGGTGCTGATCCTCTTGATCCTCTTTTGTTTTTACCCAGTCGAGAACTTGAAAAATACGTTCCAAATGGATTTTTTCAGGATTGAAAATTTAGCAAAAAATTAAACAGTCTTAAAAACACAAAAAAGCATAGCAAGATTGAGTCCAATAGCGGTGGGGTGAAGCCATTTGATGGAAACGTTTTGAGAGAGGAAGGCTTCTTTGATGAGTGGGCTCAAAGTTGTGAGTCCAATTAAAGAAAGAGCGAGTGCAATTGCAATCCAAGTGATTTTCTTTTGGTCTTTGAAAAAAGCATAAAAAAGCATTCCCAGAGCACACACGATTCCGACTAAATAATAAAAGGGAAAGAGATGATTTTGGAGTTTAGCGGCTTCAAAACGCGGAAGAACTTTAAAAATCTGGGGAGCGATTACAAAAGAAAAGAAAACAATTGAACCTAACCAGATAGAAGAGAGTACTCTGTAAGCTTTTTTCATCATTTCTTGTTTAGACTTTTAAACTTCCCATCTCAAGGCACGGCTAAATTGCGGATTGGGGATTGTATTGCTTTCTATAAGCTTTTGAATCTCTTTTTTCTTTTCCATAAGACGTTTTACGAAAAGAGTTTTCCCAACAGAAGGAACCTTTTCTGAAATAAGATTCGAGATTTTATCGAAGCTTTCTTTGTTCCAAGAGTCTTTGATCTCATTCCACTCATTTTTACTTACAAGTGCGACGCTAAATTCACGAGAGCAGCTTTGTCTGAAAATTCCCGTTGCGAGTCGTGTCCAAGCTGACTCGTTGGCTTCCATGGCTTCGTCGTTAAGTTTCAGCGAAGCACTGAGTGTTTCTCGCATGAAATGAGCGCAGACACTCAAAGCGCCGACATGGTCAGCTATTCGGTGAATGTTTTCAATCGAGATAAGTGATGGATTTTTTAATTCTAGATCGCGGATCACGTCGGGATGTTTAATCTCAGGGTGACGTCCTTCTAAGTCTTGTAAAAGTTGGCGATCCACAGTTTCAAAAATAGCAGTGTTGTATTCTGATCGAATTTCTCTGCTGGCACGCGTGAGGTCTTGCAAGAGGCACCATCCCAAACGAGCTATTTCGAAAACAGGTTGCGTGCAAAGATGTTCGGCTGCTTGATCGATATTTCCACCTGACAAATAAAGAAGTCCAAGATCGAGATAAGAGCGTGTGCGACTTGCTGATTCACGCAAGAAGCTTAGGTCTTGAGAGAGAATATCTTCCGCTGAAAAGACTCCGTTAATGGTTCGAACAAATTCCATTCGTAAGATGTCTTTGAGTTGAGTATTTTCGACCTTCTCAAGAGCTTTACGAAAAAACCCATCGTCTTTAACAGCTTTTGAAATAGGTTGGGGCAAGAAATCTTCGCTTCCCAAAATTTCGACAAGGGGAGTTTCTTCTTTCACGTGCTTTTTAAGGGGCTCATTTAACATTTTTGTTTTGAGCTCGGGAGCGCGAATTTGAGAAAAAAACTTAAGAGCTTCTTCTCTTTCAACGAAGCCCAATTCTTCCACACGACCTTTTTTAATTTGATAGGCAAATTCTTCGAGGTCGTTTTTTTGTTCCCACTTTAGACTTTCAAGATGTCTTCTCATGAGGTCGAAATCCATTGCGGAGAGTTTGTTTAGCCACTGAAAAATTCGTTCTTTAAGCTCTGGATCTTCTTTTTTAAAGATCAAAGCATATTGGCTTCCGGGCGAAATCAGTAATTGTGATTCAGACACTTCAGGCGGATTTTGAGGATCAAAGTCGAGAACTTCGATTGTATCCATTAAAGAGAGAACAATAATTTCGGGATCAAGATCCTTCATGTATTCCAGAAGTCGCTCGGGAGTGGTGTAGGTGATGAATTCAAAATAGCGAAAAAATCTTTCTGGTAAAAACGCATCGCCTTGCCAGCAATCCAGATCAAGTACGCCTTGAACTTGGCTGGCGCGAGCATTTTCCATAACCCAAAGAGCGGTCTCTGAATCGGCTTCTTTGAGGGATAAGAAGAGGGTTTCAGCAGGGAGCATCTGCAGGGTTTCGATTTCTCGTTCGATGCTCACAGCGGGTAATTCGGGAAGGACTGATTTGAGGAGGGAATTCAAACTCACGGCCTAGGTAATATCATGACGCAGGTGCTTTGTATAAGCTTATCGTCTTCAAAAACCCTTATTGGCGACGTCTTTTATCCCTTTTGAGGGCCGCTTGGTATCTGTCAGCGATTATTTTAAGAATTTCGACCCTTAACTCGGGTTTATTCTCTAAAAGAGGGGAGTTTTCTGCAAAATAATAAAGGCCCTGAAAAGCCTCGGGAGGACCGTCGTGCAGGCGAGATCCGTGGCTTTCTCCACCTGCAGCGTAGTCACTTCCGCCCACAAACTTACCGTAGTTCACTCCAACATTGTTCCACTCCTTAAATCCAGCAGGTACTTTTTTGTATTCAATGATTCGTTCAAGAGTTTTTTGATAAGCCGATTGTCTTAAGCGATCGAGTTTTTCTGTATAAGCATTTGGCTGGCCTGCTCTTATTTTAAGTTCCAGAATGACTTCTGTTTTTTCTTTTTCTGAGAGAGAGGAGAGCCTGTTGCCACTTTCGATCTTTTCGAGAAGTCTCAAGAAAGCTTCTTTAGGGCTGTTGTGTAAGCGTGATCGATAACTCTCTCCACCAGGAAAATAGTCTCCAATTCCTGCGAATTTTCCGTAATTCACACCTAAGTTTGTCATTTCAATGCTTGTAGGAATTTTTTTATGAAGAAGGATGTGCTGAATAATTTTTTCATAAGACTCTTCTTTTATTCGGTCGATTTTTTGATCGAAAGCGTTTTCGTCACCTGCTCTTATTTTAAGTTCCAGAAAAATTTCTGTTTTTTCTTTTTCTGAAAGGATGTCGAGCTTGTTCGTGCTTTCAATCTTTTCTAGAAGCCTCGAGAATGCTTCTTCAGGGCTATTGTGTAAGCGTGATCGATGACTTTCTCCGCCTTCGGCATAGTCACCAGATCCTGCAAATTTTCCGTAATTGACACCCAAGCTTGTCATTTCAATGCTCGTAGGAATTTTTTTATGCTTAGTCATCCAGTTTATAATTTTGTCATAAGCAAGTTCGGCAGCCTCTAGTTTTTGATCAGAATGGGGGCTAAGGGTTATGATTTTCTTACATTTTTTGGTAGGAGAGTCTTCACTTGAAAAAGCAAGGGTCAGTATCCAGAAGCTTAATAAAAAAGTCTTTTGGGGCTTGAGGCTCACAACTATATGCTTTGTCGGACTTTTTGTTTGGTATATAAAATGCCAAAGAATTGTGTCAGGGGTCTGACATCTTATCTTTTTTAAGAATGTCCAAAATCAAAATGCTTCGTTTTATTCGCCTAATTTCTTTTCTTTTATCATTGGGCTTTTCTGCCTTTCTGAGTGCTCAGTCTTTAGAAAAGCTTGAGGCTGTGACAGCTCGCTATGAAACTCTTAATGATTTTCTCAGTGATCCGTCCGCAATTGAAGAATATCGAATAGTCTTAAAGTTGTATTTAAAAGAAGAAATTATTTTTGACCCAGTCTTTGATAGGTTTATTGAGCAAATAAAAGATCTTGCAGAGAAAATTCCTGAATTTGCAGAGGCTGCTTGGAAAAAAAACCCAGATTGGCAAAAGGAAATCTATTCTATTAAAGGGGAACATTCAGGAACTGGTTTGGAAATTAAACGAGATGCAAGTTTAGGAGCCGTGGATCAGATTAAAATTCAAGCAGCAAGAGGAAGTGGCTATCTGTCGGGCTTAAGTGATGAGCAAAGAAATATTGAAATTAAAAAATTTGTTGCTGAATTTGAAAATTTTGAAACCGAACAAGAGAGAATTCGTGCTGTTTCTGGCTTTCTGAGGCCCGAGCAGTTCGCTACTCTTTCAAGAGCTGCAAAAGCTGAATACAAGCAAAGAATGGGCCTTAATAGGACGGCGCTTTTGCTTTTGAAAAAGAATGAAGATCATATGCGTAAGCGATTAGCTTTTGTATCTGCCGATCTTGCATACGATTTAATAAATGATGAAAGAGTAAGCGATAAGCTTTTCTCGGGGGATGCAGACATCATTGCGAAAGAATTAGAAAAGTTTAGAAATTTTAAAAACTTTCATAGTATTGGAATTGCTAATAAACATAAAATCCCTAGTCGAATGTTAGAGTATCTCAGTTTCAGTTCGGAAACACTTTATGAATTTGTAATGTCTTATCAGTCAGGGATTGAAAACATGAAAGAATTTCAAAAAATAGCAGATCCAAGGATGAGTCCTGGTCTTGTAACCAAGATACAAGATCTTCATGCTGTAGGAATTGAGATGTCAGCAATACGTGGCCATCTCGATGAAACTCATAAAGAAGAGCTGGATGCGTGGGTGTCACAAAGTGAAAAAGTAAGAGAGGAAAAAAAGGACTTTCGAAATCATTTTGAAAAGTCCAATCGATACTTTTTTTATGAGCTTCATGAAGATGCGACTCGAGCAACTTTACGTTTAAAAAATCAAGCGGGAACGGAATTGTTTTTTAAGCCAAGCCCCAGAGCTTTCCATGCAATTTTCGCAGGTCGCAAAAAAGGTGAATGCGTAGGAGGTGCTACAAGTGGCTCGCTTACTCCCAGGAGATGGGCGGTGCATGCGCTTGAAGGAGCTCGGACAATTTTTGTAGAAAATGGCGATGGAAAAATGGAAGGTTATGTGGGACTTACTCCCATAAAAAATGAAAAAACGGGAGAAATTTCGAGCGTTGTGGATATCATGAGCCACGCTATTAAAGGCGATATTATTTTGAAGGATAAAGAGGGAGTTGTTGGAAAAAAATCTTTTTTTGATGAGTTTATTGAAGAAGAATACAGGCGACATCCCCATGATTATTTGGTTATTTCCGACGGAAATTCAGTGAGTATGAATGTGGGTGCTGCTCAAGTCGTACAAGAAGCGCCTGCCTATGTAGAGAACGTTGTGGTGGGAAAGCCTGTTGATTTTTCACCTGTCGATCCCATGTCCGAGAAAATTGTGGGTTTGTATAGCAGTGGGATGTACAGCGGTGGGATGATTTATGATGGGATGAAAAAAGATGGAACAAAGGTTCTTCGTCTTATCCCTTCTTATGAGCAAAAAAAGAAGTCAAAACCAGAGCTCGAAGAGCAGCTCGTTTTACGTCTCATTAAGAGTGAGCTGATCGGGGACAAGGATTCCGTTTGGAAAATCGCTCGAAACAGTGGAGTTCGTCTTAAATCACTAAACCATTATCGAATGTTTTCGTATAATTTGCGAAATTCTCAGGGGAGTTCTGTTGAGCAGTTTTCAAAAACGTTCATGAGGGTAGGTGCTGAAATTCACGGATCTGAGTTTGATCCGATCTCTTTTCAAAGAAATGAGGCACTCTTTTTAATTGGAAGAATGAATGCGGCCGACGCTTTTTCTCCAGATCATTTAGCTGAATCTCTTCGTCTGATGCGAAATGATGTGAAGGGAGCTCTGGAAGAAGAGCGCTCTCCACATTTAGGGTTGGATTTTATTCAGGCACAGAAAAAAGTTCTTGATAAAGATCCTGAGTGGAGAGCTTTGCTGGAGGGTTTTTTTCAAAGTTATATCGAAAAAGGTGAAAATGTCTTTGATTTGAAATCCGGGCATATGCAAACCTTTAAGAAGTTAGTTGATCTTGATTTGGCTTTTTACAAAAGAAATATCAATCCAAAGTTTTTAGAAACACAAATTTTAATGATTGCGCGAGACCGTCGTCGTATTGAGGACCGCATCGATAATATGGCTCAATTTCCCCAGCTAGCGCTTGAGGCACATCCTTCTTCAAAAGCATTTTTTGAAATTGAATTGATGAGGCTTATTGATGAGTCCAGGGATTTAAAAGACCGAGAAGTTTGGACGATTCTTAACTTAAAAGATGTTGCAAAAATTTTTCATGAATATCCAAATGCGCTTTTGAAATTGATTGAGGTGGCGGATCAAGGTGACGATCTTGTAACCCTTTATTCTATTGCCAAGAATGAGGACGCAGCTCTTTTAACTTATCCTGATGTAAAAAAAGCTTTAGATCTTGCTTTGGTAAAGCTTATTTCCTCTCAAAATAAGGATTTTTCTTATCTTGTAAAAGTTCTGAATGGTCGAGGAGAAACCGCTGCATCTTTTAGAAAAGTTTTTTATCAATTTCCAAACGCCCTTTTGAAGCTAATGGAATTAAACGACATGTTTTTGCACTTTTTGATCGTAAAAAATGAAGTTTTTGAAAAAGATTTAAATTTTAAAAATATGTTTGTGGAAGACTATCTCTTTCAACCCAAGGGGAAGAAGGCTGTTTCGAGGGCTCTGGAGTACAATCGTATCCAGTTTGTGGCTCCTTTGATGAAAATAAAGCGAAAAGAGCGCGTACAAGCCCTTTTGGCCAAAGCTAAAGATAGTTGTCGTTCTATATTGCGTATAGTGAACCCATTTTAAGCTACTCATGAAGCCTTGCTTTTGATATATTGCGTCAAAGAAAGTCTCACTATCCATGAATATATTTAAATTCTTATTACTGTTTTTTCTTAATTTTTTATCCGTTCCAGCCTTATTGGCTATAGAGTTTTCCGCTGCGAATTGCTCAAAGATTTTAAGTTCAAAAAATAATTCCAAAAGTATTGATGATCGCAAAGTTATCGTTACAGAGTCAGATCTTGTACAAAGTTTTCGAAAATCAAAATCGCTAATCTATGATTCTCAAGCGCCTCGTCCGTTGGGATTGGTGATGGGGGGGCATATGATGAGTAACGAGTTTGATATATTTAAACTCCCTCAAAAGCTTCCTCAAAGAGATGTATTTTTTGGAATTGGCAATAATGCTTCATGGGATTTGGCTTTGCGCTCTGATGCAAAAAAACTTGTTCTTTTTGATATTAACTATGAGCCACTCATGTTGCAGAGATATTTCTTTAGGGCTTTGTTTGAAGTTTCTGAAAGTCCCGCAGATTTTTATAAGTATTTATTTTTGAAAGTCTCTCAAAAACATTATGAAAAAAATACTCTCAAATTGATTGAGGATTTTGATACATACGAAGACTTTGCCTGGTTCGATGGTGAAGTTGTTGACCCCAAGATTCAGCGTAAGGAATTGAGTGAGGAGCTTCTTCAAAAAATAAAAGAAAAATCTACGGACCCTGAAATAGAAAAAGTTCTTGAGGTCGTAAAAGCTTTTCAAGACTCTTATATGAATAACGGTGCTGACTTGTTTCCAAATAGTCGAGGATCTTCGTACGAAATCGTTTTAACTCTTTTTAAAAATCGGTATTTTCCGACTCAGGCTAAAGGCATCTTTGGTCTTTCAGAGCATGAAAAAGAGGCGCTTTATGAAAACAATTTAACGTTTCTTTCCAGCAGTGAAAACTTTTATAAAATGAAAGATTTAATGCTCAACGCAAGTTATGTCGTTGCTTCTGTTGAAAGTTTATTCTGGCAGAGTTTTGCTCCTCGTCTTGAGGGCAACACGAATGGAGTAACGATTTATAGTTCTAATATTTTAGAAGTCTATGGTGAGCGCATGAGCCGTGAAAAGGTAAAAAACCAGTTTGTAGATGCTTTTAAATTACTCGAACTACCTGTTTCTTTTATCGAGAGTCGAGGTACAAAGTACCATCACGATTATGAGGTTCAAGAAATCAAAGTTGATTAGCTTATGAACCCTTTGGTGGTGTGTTCACCAAGATCGCAATATCTCTCATGACTCGGTTTATGTCTTTGGGAGAATTGATGTGCTCGTAGGAGCGAATTCGTCCAAGCTGATCAAGCAATACAAAATGCTCTCCGTGTGCAATCTGAAATCCCGCAGACATGTCATCAGGCTTATCAGAGCTTTCAATGCTTAACGGTGATGCAAAAGAACCCACCACAAGATTTCTAATTTCTTCTTTTGACCCTGTGATGAAACTCCAGGTACTGAGATCTGCAAAATGTTTTTTTGCATAAGTCTTTAAAACTTCGGGCGTGTCGTGCTCGGGATCAACAGAGATGCTTAAAAGTTGAACGCTTTTTCCTGTGCCTTTTAAGCGAGCTTGCACATCGGCCATTGTTTTGGTGAGCATGGGGCAAGTGCTGGGGCAGGATGTGAAGATAAAATTCACAAGAACAACGGAGCCATCAATATCACGATTGGTAAAAGCTCTCCCGTCGTGATTTGTAAGTTTAAACTCTTTGAGAGTTCCAAGTACAGGTTTTTGTTGAACCTTGGGTCGCATCAGGCTCATCATCAGAGGTAAAGAAAAAAGAACTCCCACAACAAGAATCCAAAAAGGTTTTGATTCAAAGAGGCGCGAATAATCAGGGCCAAATTTTTTATTTTGTTGTGCTTCCATCGACATCGTCGTATCGGTCATACTTTGCTCTTCTTTCATTGAGATCTTGCATAAACTTCGTGCGAGCTTCGAGATTGTATTTCAATTTATGCAAATGGTTTACGTAATAGGCAACAGCCCATTGGTTGCGTTCTGATTCTTCAGGGTCTGACTTAGCGGAGAGCATTCCCTTCCATGCAGCCATAGCGGATCCGTTTGCTCCTGCATTAAGAAGAGCATATGTTTGTTCGACGGAACCACCTGTTTTGATAAAGTTTTTGGTGAAGTCAGGCGGCATGTACTTGGTTCCATAAATAGAATCTAAGAGCGTAGAAATATGTGGGCGCGCACGTATGGTTTTTATATCGTTACTAGTCAGTTCTTTTGAGTACTGACTAATCTTGTCCATGGATTGGTAAGTCGGGTGACAAGCCCAGCATTGAGCAAGACCGTGATAAATTTTTTCTCCCTCAGCAATGGCTTCGGAAGCTCGCGCCACACCCCAAGGGTCTTTTGAAATGCCCAGAGCTTCGCCGGCAACTTTTTCTTTCCAAACAGGAGAAAAGGTTTTGATGTAGTGAACAACAGCTTCAAGATCTTTGTCAGACAAATCCCAAGGAAGCATTCCTGTTCCTCTTAAGCCATAGCGAATGGTGTGCTTGAGGTCTTCGTCACGAGGAAGGTCGCCTGAGGCAACGTTTGCAAATTTGAAGGCACCCAATTGAAAATTTCTCGGAAGGGGTTGTTGGCCCTGAG
>JBILWH010000217.1:0-3303 GCA_044370015.1 Bdellovibrionota bacterium
CAGGAACGGGAGCCTTTAACTCTACCTTGACTTCCTCTACAACAGGTGAGGGCTCAGTAGGAAGTGGAATATTCGGAATTAACCCTTTAAGCTGTTTCACAAAAACAATATCCTCAGGCCTACGTGCCTCAGCTGCGGGAATATCAAAATATATCACATGTCCCTCTTCGGGATGAGACTTCATCTTTAATCGTGCATGAATGCGATCAACAGCGTCGAGTGAAAAAGGTAACTCAACATTTTCAATCTTAGGAGTCGCGCTGCCTAATTCAAATACTTCACTTATTCCTTTTTTGCTTAATACTTTTTTAGCAGGAACATAAAGAGTGAGCCTATTAAAAGGTTCTTTAAAATAAATAGATCGCTTCAATTCAACACATCCCGCATCTATTGAATCTTCAAAACAATGCCTCGAAGACAATTTTACTTTTTCTCCCTGACTTGAATTTTTTGCAAGAAACCTTGAATACAAAGCCAGCAAAGCCATTAGATATTTTGAGTTTGAGTGAATCCTCCAAATATCTTGATCAAAAAAAGTTTCAATTTTGGGGAAAACTTCTTCTTTTTCAAAATCATGGAAAGCTATTTCGATATCAAAGTTTTCTAAAGTAGGCTCTTTTTCATCCATAAATAAAAGAAGGCTATCAACCGTATAAGCTTCCTTGCCCTCGAGTCCCATACCTAATTCCGTGCAAAGCCTACTCATGAATTGCTTAATTTCTTCTTTGCTTTGAACTTTTACAGGAGTGGGAGCTGCTGGCGAAGGAGGCGCTGGAGGAGGCCCAGAAGTGGTAGATAATTTGACTGTCGTGGCTACAGGAGCCGGAGTAGGATTAGACTTAAGTTGAATAACAGCAGCAGGCTGCTGTTGCTGAGTTACTAGTCTCTGTGTGGCAACTTGAGGCAAAACTGGAACCCGACTCTCTTCTTTTAAATCAACGTTTTCGTTGGATAAAGGAAGAGACTCCTGACCTAACATTCTGTAAACTAAAAAAGAGCTCAACCCGGCAATAAAGACAAGCGATGCAATCAAAAAAATCCAATTAGAATTAAATGATTGCTGTTCGGTTTCTTCTGCCCAAAAACCCAAGACACCCAACTGATCATTAGATGTTGATTTTTTAAAATACACATGCCACGGAAGAGATGTTGCCAACCCTTGGCTTTCCTTAGAGTTGAATAACTTCGTCAAAAATTCAGAAGTCATAACAGCTACATCTTCTTTGGAAAGGCTACCTGACTGACTTTCTTTTTCAAAAATCTTGGCAGAACTCAAACCTCCTTTTTTATAGGCATTTAAATCAAAAACCCAAAGACCAAAGCGGCCATTAGCCTGCAGGTCATCAAAAGCTGTCAGCTTAACGCCCCCTTCAATTAAGACAAAATCCTGCACACCTTGCTTCATAATAGGAATCCGAAGTGACAGAACCATCGAAGACTTACCCTGACTCATAGACCATGTATCAACGTCCGTTCGAGGAAGAGGTAAAGCCTCTAAATTTCCCTGAGCCCGCCACTCTTTATCTTGAATACGAATCCAAAGCCAACGAGAAGGATCAAGAAAGATAGGACCGCGAGAGGGATCTATCAGACGTATCACATTTTCCTTAAGTTCATCTTTCAAAAGTGAAACAAAAGAAGCAACTCTTTCCGCCGCCGCTTCCGTATGTAGACTTCCCAGCGAATTTAAATTTGTAACTTGTTTTGCTTCATATCGAGGAACGATCATTCGATAAGAGAGCAATACAGCGAGCGTGACCAACAGAACATTCATTGAAATAATGAGAATAAGTTTATTTTTCATTTAAATTTCACCTTGTTTTAATTCATCTGTTTTGAAAACAAACTGACCTTGCGATGTTTGAACCTTTAAAGAACTCGGGCGCGAAAGAGGCTTTGCAAATTCCACCATAAAAACACGATCATGCGGAACTGAAAAAGGATAAAAACTTTGTAGCAAATGGGGATCGTGAAGTTCTTTGACGGACTTCGAATTCTCTTCGCCCCAAATAAACTTAAAATCAGAAACATTAAAATGAGCCCAATCAGAAAGCTCCAAAGAAACTAAAAAGAAAATTTGCTCATCACTAGATTTTGCTTCAAATCCTGGAACAAGATCAGCTTGGAGTTTTATCAATTTAGGAGTGATCTCTAAAAATCGAGCGGAGCCATTGTCTTTAAGCTTTAAAAAAAGTTTTTGCTCCTGAAGATTTTCTCGAAGATAAGAATCATATTCAGAGCGCTGTGATTCTATCCCCTCAAAACCGGCACATCCCGACAAAAGAAAAAACCCAAGAAAAATTTTTTTTGAAAATCCCATAGAACATCTTCAATAATAACTCTTGATTGAGCTAAGCGCCAAGGAACAGCGCCGCGAGTAAGGTTTTTGCGCTTTGCGCTAATTATAGTAAATCACTCAATTTAAAAAGCGAATAGACAGGAATCCCAAACTCTTTTTCGAGAGTTTCTTTGGCTCCCATCTCTCGATCAAGAATCACCCATGCAGCATCAACGCTGTAACCTTCATCTCGTAAAAACCTCAAAGCTTTTGCCGAAGATCCCCCCGTACTCATCACATCTTCAACTAAAAAAAGCGGCCCTTTGAGATCTGAAGCTTTGAGTCCCTCAACTGCTCGCCCCTGAGTGCCTCCATGATCTTTTTTTTCTTTACGAACAAGAAGAATATTTTTTTCTCCGCTCTCCATTCCCTCAAGTGCCAAAGCAGTTGCCAGAGGATCGCCCCCGACACTCACGCCCGCAATATTAGAAGGATTCATCTTTTGACCATTCCAAACTTCCCAAAAATATTCACTCAAAAGCTTAAGAGAGGGTGCGTGGAGAGTGATTCCCTTAGAATCAACATAAACATTTGATTCCTTGCCTGAGGCCAATTTGAAGGTACCTCCTTTTTTGAGACACCTTTTAATGAGAGCATCACGCACTTTTTCTTTTAACTGATGAGCCATTTTAAAACTTCCTCATAAACCTTGTCTCGCCCCACTTCATTGAGCGTTTCGTGTCTGTAGCCCTTAAAATCCACCCATTTTTTGTGGGTATTTAAATTTGCATAAAAATTTTCTAAAGCAGAGTGTTCAATGATGGGATCCTCCGATCCCGAAATCAAAAGTGTTGGAACTTCAACGTTTCGCACATTTTCTAAAGCATAGGCCATAGAATCTTTGAGTGAGAAATATAAACGTGGGCTTGCTTTAGAAGATCGCCAAGGATCACGAACGTACTCAGAAACTTTCACTGCATCATGACTCAAACAAGCTGGATAAATTTCATTACCCAACTTTAAAT
>JBILWH010000218.1:0-3295 GCA_044370015.1 Bdellovibrionota bacterium
TAAATTTTCTAAATTAAAAAAATTCTTAGTCTCTGCACTCAGCGGTGTGTGAATCGAAATAACATCCGATTGAGCCAAAAGCTGATCCAGATTTAAAAGCTCAGCACCATCAACTGGACTTGCTTTGAGATAAGGATCGTAAATTCCAACTTTCATTCCGAGGCCCATCGCGATTTTAGCGACTCTAGATCCAATGTTTCCCGCTCCAAACAAACCTAAGCGAGCACCCGAAATTTGTCGTCCTAAGGAAGAAATTTCTTTCTTGCCCCACTTTCCTTCTAAACTCATCGAATGCGCTAAAGGAATCGCTCTAAAAAGGCTAACAATCAGACCAATAGCATGTTCAGCTGTCGCTAAAAAATTTCCCGTGGGCGCATTCCAAACATAGACACCCGATTTTTTTGCACTTTCTAAATCAACATTATCAATTCCAACACCTGCTCGTACAACACCTTTTAATTTAGGCAATAACTCAAATTCTTTAGCGCCCAACTTTGTTGCAGATCGAATTATTAAAAAGTCAGCATCTCGAGCAAAATCAAGTAATTCTGCTGCTAAAGTTTCTTTACGAACATTAATCTCAAACCTAGAATCAGCCGCTAAAAATTCGTGAGCTTTTTTATCAAATCCGTCCGTTGCTAAAACTTTAAACTTTTTGGACATTTTACTAAATCCTCATATCAACCGGTGTTTGATCAGCTGGACTTTCAAGAACTTCCCAAAATTTGCTCATTCCAAGATTCAAATCAACGCTTTTACCTTTATCAGAAAACGCTTTTGAAAGAGCAATAATCTGGCTCAAGACATCCCAGGCATCCATATATCCAATGTGACCTAATCGAACAATTTTTCCCTTCAACTCATCTTGCCCGCCACTGATGGTGAGTCCCAATTTTTTGAAAGCTTTGGTATCGATCAATCCCTCTGTCAAAACAGAGGTACAAGCCGCTGAGGCATCCTCATCTTTTTTAACAAGCAATTGTAAGCCCATAGCCTTGCACGCTTCGCGAGTAGCTTTCATGAGTCTCCAACTTTTTTCGTAAAGACGCTCATACCCCATCTCTTCAAAATTATTCAAAACAGCCAGCAATCCTGCAACGAGAGTCACAGGTGAAGTGAAGGGACCTGTATTTTCGAGAGCTGTTTTCTTAGTTTTTCTCCAATCGTTGTAGTAACGAGTATTTTTCACATTCTCACATTTTGCCCAAGCTTTTTTACTTGCAGCTCCCAAAGACAACCCTGGAGGCAGCATCAATGCTTTTTGTGATCCAGAAACCAAAACATCAATTCCCCAAGCATCCATAGGAGTTCCAAAAACTCCGACAGACGTCACCCCATCCACACACAGAAGAGCATGGGGAGCTTTTTCTTTTATAAGCTTTCCTATTTCTTTAATTGCATGACGGGCTCCTGTTGATGTTTCACTTGAATGAACAAAAACTCCTTTGGTTTCAGATGTGAGTTGAGCCTTCAAAACATCAAGATCAAGGGAACGCCCTCTTTCCACAAAAATTTCTTTTGCACTCAACCCATAAATTTCGGCCTGCTGTAACCAACGCTCGCCAAATTTTCCGCCATTCACACAAATGACTTCTTCACCTGGATTAAAAAAATTTTGAACAGCCCCCTCCATAGCAAGAGTTCCTGTTCCAGAAAAAATCAAAACCTCTTCTGATGTTCCGAAAAGTTTTTTTAATTTTTCACGACACTGTTGCATGACTGCACCGAATTCTGCGCCTCGATGATAAAGCACACCCGAGGACATGGCGCTTAAGACATAGTCTGGCACGGGTGTAGGCCCGGCTGTCAGCATACGATTCTTAAAGAAAACTCCTTTTAAAGGAGAATTGTCAGTTTTATCTTTTTTTACATCTTTTACTTCTTGAGATTCCATTTTAAATCAACCTCTTTCAATTTCATCAGCTTATCTCTTAGCTCAGCGGCAAGCTCAAAATTTAGTTTACGAGCAGCCTCTTTCATTTCAAGGTCAATTCTTTGGATTTCATCTTGAACCTTCTCTGGAGCAACATGAAGCTCTTCAAGCTCCCTTGAAACACCCCCAAGTTCTAGATAATCATGCTCATCAAGTCGATCTGTAACTTGATTGTTTCCAAGATTTTTTCGTATTGTTCGCGGTTGAATACCATGAAGTTTATTGTAATCTTCTTGAATCTTGCGACGACGAGTACATTCCTGAATTGTTGCCTGAAGACTTTTTGTAATTTTATCCGCAAAAAATACAACATGACCGTTGACGTTACGAGCCGCACGTCCACAAGTTTGAATAAGAGATGTCTTAGATCGAAGAAATCCTTCCTTATCTGCATCCAAAATAGCGACCAAAGAAACCTCTGGCAAATCCAATCCCTCTCGAAGCAAGTTAATTCCCACGAGTACATCAAACTTGCCTTCTCTTAAATCTCTTAAAATTTCAATGCGCTCCAAAGTTTCTATATCCGAATGCAAATATCGAACTCGAATAGAATTTTTCCTCAAATAATCCGTCAAATCTTCAGCCATTCTTTTTGTAAGAGTTGTGACAAGGATTCGCTCATCTTTTTCGATGCGACTTTTAGCAAGCTCAAAAAGATCTTGTACTTGATTCTTAACGGGTCGAATCTCCATAGTGGGATCCAATAAACCCGTGGGACGTATGATTTGCTCTGTAATTTTGCCCTTCGCTTTTTCTAATTCATAATCTGAGGGAGTTGCACTTACGTAGACTGCTTGGTGAATTTTTGCTTCAAACTCCTCGAACTTAAGCGGTCGATTATCAAGAGCACTTGGCAAACGAAAACCATGCTCCACCAAAACCGACTTTCGGGCAAGGTCACCTCGATACATTCCCCCCACCTGTGGAACAGTAACATGACTTTCATCCGCTACGAGCAAAAAATCATCTGGGAAATAATCATACAATGTTGGAGGAGCCTCCCCTGGAAGACGTCCTGTAAGATGCCGCGAATAGTTTTCAATCCCTGGGCAGTAACCCACCTCTTGAATCATCTCGATATCAAAAAGCGTTCGACTTTCTAAACGCTTTGCCTCCGCGGTTTTTCCCTCGGTTTTTAAAACACCCAACCGTTCTCGAAGCTCATCTAAGATAGAACTGATTGCAGTCTTTTTAAGATCCGGACTTGTGACGTAATGAGAAGCAGGAAAAATTGCTACTCTTTTTAATTGAGCAGATTTTTTTCCTCGAAGAGGATCAAGTTCATAGATACTCTCAATAGAAGAGCCAAACATCTCAATGCGAATCGCCTTCATCGTTTCGTAAGATGGCAAAATATCAATC
>JBILWH010000219.1:0-3279 GCA_044370015.1 Bdellovibrionota bacterium
TTTATTTTTGTTTAATTCAACACGTCCCAAAAAATTTTCCGCACTGGATTTTAAGTTCTGAATAACCTCACCGTACCAACGCGTTGAAATAATCCCCACGCGAGAAATCTCAGCCGACAAGCGAGAACATTCTGCAAGATTTTGAGCAATATTTTTTTCAGCTTCTGCCAAAAGCTTTTGAGAGGCTTCAATCGTCATGGAATCAGATGACCTAACTTATTTTTTTTAGTTTCGAGATAACGCATATTTTCGTTCTGACAAACGCCCTCGATCATCACACGATCCACAACTTTGAGTCCATAAGAATCAATCCCCACAATTTTACGAGGATTATTACTGAGAATCACAATTTCTTTGAGCCCGATTGAGCGCAAAATTTGGGCTCCAATTCCGTAGTGTCTTAGGTCGGGAGCAAAACCCAAAGCCGCATTGGCCTCGACCGTATCTAGCCCCTGATCTTGCAAAGCATAGGCTTTAATTTTGTTACGAAGCCCGATTCCACGCCCCTCTTGGCGCAGATAAAGAAGAACTCCTCGGCCTTTTTCCGCAATCATTTGAAGAGCTTTGTCTAATTGTGTTCCGCAATCGCAACGAAGACTTCCAAAAACATCGCCTGTTAAACATTCAGAATGTACACGCACCAAGGTGGGCTCTTTTTCAAAAGTCGCAGGATCACCCGCTACTAAAGCCACGTGCTCGGCACCGTCTAAGCGACTTTGAAACACTCGAAGCTCCATCGGACCATATTTTGTGGGCATCTGCGAGCGGGCAATCTCGCTCACCAAACTTTCATCGCAATGCAAACGATACTCAATCAAATCTGCGATACTGATCATGGACAAAGAATGTTCTTTGGCAAATTTTTCTAAATCAGGAACACGCGCCATGGTTCCATCGGCATTCAAAACTTCGCAAATCACTCCCGCACTCTTAAGACCCGCGAGCCTTGCCAAATCCACAGAAGCTTCTGTGTGTCCGGCGCGCACCAACACTCCGCCATCAACCGCTCTCAGAGGAAACACGTGGCCAGGAACCACAAGATCCCTGCGAGTCGCTCCGTCTTTGATTGCTGTAAGAATTGTATGCGAGCGATCATAAGCAGAAATTCCCGTGCTCACGCCTTCGCGCGCTTCGATACTCACTGTGAAGGCTGTCTGAAACGGAGCTTGATTATTTTGCACCATCAGAGGCAAATCAAGCTCGGCTACTTTTTTACTTTCCATCGTGAGGCATACAAGCCCGCGCGCGTGAGTGATCATAAAATTGATCGCCTCGGGTGTGGCAAACTCAGCGGCCATCACCAAGTCGCCTTCATTTTCGCGATTGTTGTCGTCGACAATGATAACCATTTTTCCGGCTTTGATTTCTTGTATGGCTTTTTCGATTTTTTCTAGGCTCATATATTTTTACCCAAAACACTCTGATAGCGACAAAAATGACGAGCCATCATATCGGTCTCGATATTTACAAAGTCTCCCTCATTCAACAATGAAAAATGACAATTTTCTAAAGTATGGGGGATAAGATAAACTTTAAAAAAACATCTTCCTTGCAAATCGCTCACTTCATTTACGGTTAAGCTTGTTCCATCCAAAGTCACGGAACCTTTAGGAATTAAAAAAGCAGCCAAACTTGTGCTTTGAGGAAGAGAAAAACAAAGCTCTAAATACTGAGGAACTTGTTTGTTTGATTCAATTTTCTTTGATTCTAAGCAGGCCAAGCCTTCAACGTGTCCTGAAACAAGGTGCCCACCCAAAGCATCTCCCATTCGCAGAGCAGGCTCTAAGTGCAATTGCTTCATTCGGGGATGAGATAGCTCAAGTGATTTGCCAATCGAATTAGCCCAATGAGTTTTAGAGAGAGTTTCCTTGGAAACATCAAAGTAAAAATGCGACGAAGATTCTCCATGCTCAATCTTTGTGATCGTTAAACAAGCTCCGTCCAGCGCGAGTGAATCGCCCAAATTCCAAGTCTTACGAAGCGGATGCTGGGATTCGATTTTGAAGACACAAGAAAGCACATTTTCACAGCCCTCGGCCTTAACCCACGTCAGTGCCTTAAGGGGTACCTTTTCTTGAATAATGCCCGTAAACATTGGAGTACGAGGATTATACCTTAAGTTAGAATCTTTAGCCCGTATTTTTCCATTTTCGGATAAATGTGCTAAAGTTGCACCTCTTCACATGAAACGCTTTCTGAGTATTTTCATACTTTTAACGGCTTGTACGCAAAGCAAGAACCCTCAACTCAAGCTTCTAGAAGCTAAAAAAGAAGCCTCAATCAGTCTCCCCCAGCTCCAACCAACCGCTTTTAACGTGGACTTACTTGAAACTCTGCCTCGAAATTCAAAAAAAATCTGCAGCGTTGTCAACGCAGATGGAATTTATGTCGCTAAAATTGTCACCACTGATTCGGGGCTATACTTAGGTCGCACAACCGTTGATCATATCAGAGATCTTCAAGGAAAAGAGCTTCTCGAAATTGGCCCAGGTGTTTATGCTCACTCCTATAACAAACTTCGATTTAAAGCTTGGTATTCAAACATAAAAAGAGATTTTCGTAAAAAGATCACAACCGAGAACCCCTACACGATTGAACTCGTAAGATTTGACGAAAAAGATCCTTCTACCAAAGGAGAAGTGAGTAGCCTTTTTTTCATCCGCGGAGAATGCGAATTCTTAGCTCGAAAAGATGATTTTAGATCACTTGTGAGTCTTTTGTTTTTGATCGAAGACAAACACGACTACTCAAAACAAAAAACAGACATTCTTTCGCAAAAAATCCTTGAATCAAATTTTGCCATTCAAAAAGAAAGATTTGATTTGGGAGCACACTCTTCCAATACCTGCATGATTGACACTTATGATGCAGACAAAAACATATCAACAAGCCTTGCAATTTTAGGTAAAGACACGACCAATTGGGTTTTACTGAGAAGTAACCAGAAACAAAGCTACAGCAATTTAACACAGTCTTTGAAAAAAACACCGGAAATTTTTAAATATAAAATCACAACAAGACAAAAAGACAAAGTCTTGAGTAATTCCGAATTCGAAGTGAAAGAGAACGCAAAAATTGGACTCGACTACGAAGCCCTTACAATTTTTTATATGCTTCAAGACTCAAAAAAAGTTGCATTACGCCTGGTAGGTCCCGCTTGCCTCTGGTGGTTTAACATCGGAGCAGGTGAAGATAGCTGGAAAGCCTTTCAGGCTTTTGCTCACATGCTGGACGATCGCTATCCTCTAAAAATGTTCACGGGTCCACAAAGTGAGTTTT
>JBILWH010000220.1:0-3277 GCA_044370015.1 Bdellovibrionota bacterium
GGTGAGTTGTATAAAACAAAACACGATCTGGATACCGATGAGTGATGCCAGGAACAGGCATGTGTTGCTCTTCGGCAAGAGGGTCTTCCATTTCTTCAGGAAGAACCGTGAGCTCGCCCATATTGGGAACACTTTGCAAGCGAATCGGACAATTTGGATTATCAGGATCCATCATCGCGGCATAGTAAGGGGTGATGGCCATATTAAAGAGTGCAGAACTTTTTTCATAGGCCTGCTCTTCTTCAGCCGTGACGTTGATCACTTCTTTTAACTTTTCTAAAGTTCGAACGCGATTTTGCTGCTGCCAAATCCAATTGTTCCATAATTCATCAGGAACATTGGCCCATGCTCGGCCCTTACCGCCTGTTACAAATTTTTGCTGTCCGACGGAGTATTCTTTTTCAACATCAAAATATCCTTTTTTATTAGCACTTTCGTTTGAATGAGCAGCTTCGTTATTTTGAGTGTCTGACATATATACTTCCTTTTTTTTGTCCCACGATATTTCTAGCATAACTCTATCTTCGATTCATAAAAGCTTGCGGATTTTTGATCATCGTCCTAGCTTAACCAAACGTGGCAAAAGTTAAAATTCGACCCAGCTTCTGGGAACATGATCACTGCCTAACCTTTTCCTTAGACCTTGCACCTGCTTCTATTTTTGGACGAAACAAACACTATCTATGCTTTGACGTCGAAACAAAAGACCTTGCCCCAAACATCAACGACTCTAAGGCTCTCTCCAACCTAGGAGTCAGCGTCGCCTGCGCCTTTGATTCCAAGGTTGGCAAAATGCTCACCTTTTTTGAAAAAGATCTCCCTCAACTGGTTAAACTTATGAATGAGCGTTTGGTGGTGGGCTACAATATTCGCCGCTTCGACTTGCCGGTGATGGTGGGTTACGGGCTTAAGATGGAAAACATCGATATTTTTGATCTCATGGAAGAAGTCGAGCGCGGTCTGAACCGTCGCTTCATTAAACTTGAATACGTGGCCCAAGGAACTCTTGGCGAGGGAAAATCTGCTGACGGAAAAATTGCCGTTGAATGGTTTAAGCAAGGCCGCTTTGAAGAACTTGCCGAATATTGCGCAAGAGACGTCGAAGTTACGCATCGAATCTTTCGCCACGGATTAGACAAAGGAACACTCGCCGTAAAGATGCCCGAAAAAGATCGAGTTGAATTTCGCGTTGACTGGAAATAGTTGCTTGAAGCAATTTCAAAATTGCGAGTAGTGCCAAACAAAATTTTTCACAAATTTGAGAATCTCAAACCTGTGGCTTAATCTCGTCTTTAATGACTAAAACAGCATCCGCTTTGATGTTCAAATTAACCCTCGTTTTTTGCTTTGTTCTCACCTCTTGCACAGGAAGTGAATCACGCGGCAAGAAAAACGAAATACACATCAACATCGTAGGCGAGCCCGCAAGCTTAAACCCCATCACAGCAACGGATGGCTACGCACAAAGCACGAATGGTTACATATTAGACTCTTTGCTCACTCGCGATCCTGAGACCTATGAATTTAAACCAAATGCTGCTGAATCTTACACAATTTCTCCTGATGGATTAGTTTTTACTTTTAAACTTAGAAGCGGAATGACATTTCACAATGGAGATCCCGTCACTGCAGAAGATGTCAAAACTGCTTTTGATGCCATTTTTGACAACGAATACAACGCCATTCAATCTCGTCCTTATTTTAGCTTGATTGATAAGTGTATTGTGGTGGATCCCCTCACTGTGAAATTTATTGCTAAGCAAAAATACTTTTTAAATTTTGAAACAATCTCTGGTCTTTCTCCTCTTCCTACAAAAATTTACAAGAACGCAAAAGAAGGAAAGAAGCTAAATTTAAGCATCATTGGAAGCGGCCCCTACAAATTAGAAAAGTTTGAAAGAGGCAAAAGAATTGTCCTTACAAAAAACCAAGATTATTGGGCTTTCAAAGCGGGCAATCCCCAAAAAGAAAACAATTTTGACAAAGTCGTTCTTTATTTTGTTGATGATCCAACCGTCGAACTTGAGTCTTTTAAAAAAGGAAAATTTGATACACTTAGCAATGTTCGCCCCGAGGTGTTTGAAGTAAAAATGACGGGAGACAAGTGGGGCAAAGAGTTGATCAAAGTCAAAGCCGATAACGAAGCTCCCAAGGGCTACAACTATGTTGGATGGAATCTGAGACAGCCTCTTTTCCAAAGTAAAAAACTTCGAAAAGCTTTGGCCCTTCTCATGAATAAACCCATGATGCTTGAAAAGTTTTTTTACGGAATGTATGATTCTGCGAATGGCCCTGAAAGTACAACATCTGACTATAACGACAAAAACATAGCTCCCACTCCTTTTGATCCTGAAAAAGCAAAAGCTCTCTTGAAAGAAGAAGGCTGGAAGGACAGCGACAAAGACGGCATCCTCGACAAAATGGTTGGTGGAAAAAAGGTAAAGCTAAGCTTCACAATTCTCATTGCCTCCGATGCATGGCAACGATGGCTCACAATTTACAAAGAAGACGCCAAAAAAGTTGGTGTGGACGTAAACATTCAACTTCTTGAATGGAATTCTTTTTTAAAAAATCTTGATGAAAGCAAATACGATGCAGTTGCGATGGCTTGGGGGGGCGGAGGAGTGGAAAAAGATTTCAAGCAAATCTGGCACAGTGAAAGCGCCCAAAAAGGCGGATCAAATCATGTGGGCTACATGAACAAAGAAGTCGACGCACTCATCGATACAGCCCGCGTAACTCTTGATCGTAAAAAGCGTATTGAAATCAGCCACAAAATTTTTAGAATCATTGCCGATGATGCTCCCTATGTTTTTATGTTCTCTCGTCACTACGATCTCTACGCTCATAACTCACGAATTTGGAAACCAAAAGACACCTTCAAATATACAGTTGGGTCAGGTTACTGGAAGGTAGCTGAATAAAGATGCGCGAATATATTCTTCGTCGTCTTCTAATTCTCATACCAACTCTTTTTGGAATCACGCTTGTATCTTTTGTGCTGATTAATCTTGCTCCCGGAAGCCCTGTGGAGCAAAAAATTCAGCAAATGCGTTTTGCCGGAAACGGAGAATCCAAAGCAGGTGGAGGCTTCGTCAATCAAGAAATATTAGACTCTCTCAAAAAACAATATGGTCTCGATAAGCCCCTGCACATTCGCTACTTCATTTGGATCAAACGCCTTTGCACCTTGGATTTTGGAAATTCATTTACTTATGAAGAACCTGTTTTAGACGTCATATTAAGAAAACTTCCCGTGTCCATCCAGTTTGGATTC
>JBILWH010000279.1:0-3271 GCA_044370015.1 Bdellovibrionota bacterium
GTAATTAACGAATCAACTTCTTTTCCAGGAACCTTAAGAGAGTTCATTTGTTCGATCTTCGAAAGAAATTCAACTGAAATTTACGAAACTCTTGAATTTGCTTGCTCCCCCGAGAGGGTCGACCCAGGCAACAAAATATACGGTTTTTCCAATACTCCTCGTAACGTTTCGGGTATTACTCAAACAGCTTCAAAGAGAACTTATGAATTTTATTCGACATTTGTGGACAACGTGGAAATTGTTGAAAGTCCCGAAGTTGCAGAATTGGCAAAACTGATTGAGAATTCATACAGATTATTGAATATTTCATTTGTGAATGAACTCAAAAAATACTGTCAGATAAAATCAATTTCATTGATTGATGCAATTCAAGCCGCGAGCACTAAGCCATATGGATTCGCACCTTTTTGGCCAAGTGCAGGCGCCGGAGGACATTGCATCCCCGTTGATCCAAGATACCTTATTGAAGATGCCAGAGAGAAAGGAGTTGTACTCTCGACGCTTGAATGCGCAAGTCAAGCGAATATACTGCTGGCCGATGACGTGGCAAATTTCTGTATGAAGATTCTTGGAAGCCTGATGAATAAAAATATACTTGTGGAGGGAATTGCATATAAGTCGAATGTTTCTGACATCCGGGAGAGTGCTGCACTCAGGATTTTTCGAGCACTCGAAGAAAGAGGTGCTAGGGTTAGATGGCATGACCCAATAGTTGAGACGTTGAAAGTCCCTGGTTTCAAGGATATCGGTTTAAGTGAGTTCGACTTGGTTGTGGTTTGCGTAGTTCATGACCAAACGAATCTCAAGGAAATGACAGATGAAGCTCGACTAATAATTGATTTGACTGGCAATGTTCCAAAATCTAAGAACACAATAAACTTTTAATTCTTCCTATTGTTCTGACTCTAGCCAGCGACTTGCTTGTTGAGGGTCACCAATGACAATTCCCTGTCGCAATTGAAGAGTCCGCACAAAACTAGAGGCATCATGTAGTGCTTCAACTGTTCCTGTATCTAGCCATGCTGAGCCTAAAGGTAATCGTTCAACCAGCAATTGCTGCATTGACATATATTTTAAAAGTACATCTGTAATTTCGAGCTCTCCTCGACTACTCGGCATCAAGTCCTTCGCGAAAGAGACACATCTTTCATCCATAAAGTAGAGACCTGGAATTGCAAAATTGGATTTCGGAGCGATTGGTTTTTCTTCAATTGATGTCACTGAGTTTTCGACATCAAATGCCACCACTCCATAATCTTGCGGATTCGCAACTTCATAGGCGAAAATCTTTGCTCCTTCAATTGTCCGATTTTCCCGAAGCCTCCTCCCTAAACCTGGTCCATGAAATATGTTGTCACCAAGTATCAAACAACATTTATCGTTTTCGAGGAATTCCTCCGCAAGAATCAAACCGTGAGCAATTCCCAAAGGTTTTATTTGAGTCATATATTGAATGTGAATTCCAAACTCGAAACCATCGCCTAGAGTCTTTTTAAAAAGACTGAGATGATCACTGTTGCAGACAATAAGTATTTCTTGAATGCCAGCTAAAATTAGAGTTGTCAAAGGATAATAAATCATTGGTTTATCGTAAACGGGTAATAGTTGTTTGCTAAGTGCCTTTGTGCACGGCAATAGACGAGTACCATATCCCCCGGCGAGGATTACACCTTTCACCATGGCATCATAGCCAAAATTCGATAGAGTTTGAAAATGAACCTATTAATCACGGGTGTTGCTGGCTTCATAGGCTCACATTTTCTTGAGATTTTTCTCAAGAGTGATGTCTCTAGAGAAACACAAGTAGTGGTTCTTGACGATTTGCGATATTCAGGATTGATCTCAAATGTAGAAAGGGCAAGAAATTTTGGAGAATTTGAGTTTGAAAAGGTTGATATAAGTGATTTTGAAGAAGTAAAAGAAGTATTCGAAAAACATGAGATATCAGATTGCATAAACTTTGCCGCCGAATCACATGTTGATAGATCTATCAAAAATGCAAGAGATTTCATCGATAGCAATATTCTGGGTGTTTTCAATCTGCTGGAGAATTTCAAGACAATTTCTAGAGGGCGTTTTCTTCAGATTTCAACGGATGAAGTATATGGGTCCATTGAAAAGGGAACGTGGAATGAATCTCAACCACTGAGACCAAGATCCCCGTATTCTGCATCCAAAGCGAGTGCAGATCTGTTAGTGCAAAGTTACTTTACGACGTACGACTTAAATACTCTAATTACAAGATGTTCCAACAACTTCGGTCCTCGGCAAAATCCTGAAAAATTTGTGCCATTGATTATTACCAATTTGATTGAAGGTAGAAAAATTCCTATTTATGGCACGGGAGACAATGTAAGAGATTGGATACATGTCGAAGATCATTGCCGAGGAATTTTGAAAGTTTTTTGTGATGGGAAAAAAGGGAATGTTTACAATTTAAGTGGGAATCGGGAAATGAATAATTTGAATCTTGCAAAAAAGATTTTGTCTATTATGGAAATGGATGAATCGTTTTTGAATTTTGTACAAGATCGACCAGGTCATGATTTCCGTTATGCCGTAGATGATATGAAGATTCGAAGTGAATTAGAATTTCGCAATCAAGTCGAGTTTGAATTTGGATTGAGAAATACTGTCGATTGGTATCGTGACAATTTAGAATGGTGGAAAGAGTTGAAGTACGGTGGTCAATAGAAAGTTCTATTTTATAGCTATCACCCTTTTCTTGAGTCATCTATTGCAGTTGACTGCCGTACCTGCTTTCGCAAGAGACACCAGACTCATCGACTTTGCGGAAATCACATGGTCAGGGGCAAAAACCACTAGCGTATCAGTTGCGGATTTGGTGAATTCGGTTCAAAGGGATGTTGTAAGGTCGTGGAAGAACTTTACTTCACTTAAATCAGATACTCTTGACAGAAGTGTCAATTTCTCGGTTGGCTCAACGCTATCAGTGCCTCTGCAACTTTCAGAGCCGATGAACTGCAATAAAGCAGATTTTTTGAACTATATGAAATCAGTACGTGAGGAAGTTTACCGCCAAATGGGAGTCGCGGATTTCAATCAGAGACATTTGCTTGTGCTTACTCCTGATGCGGGTTGTATTTGGCTTGGTAGAGCTTCTATTGGTGGGCCAGATTCAAATGAGGGAATAGTTTTTCTACAAGACACCGCAAGTGCATTTGTGATTACTCACGAATTGGGACACAACTTGGGATTGGGACACTCCAACATGTTGCGATGTTCCACGGGGGCTTCCGATGGTCCTTGG
>JBILWH010000221.1:0-3247 GCA_044370015.1 Bdellovibrionota bacterium
GGAAAGTAAAGTTTACGCAACCAACAACAAAAGCGAAACAATTTACGAAATGCCCCCTTCTCTTATCAGCGAAGTGAACAAGGACTACGATGATCTTCGACATAAACAATTAATCTCTCTAGATAAAAATAAAATAGAAAAAATCACCTACGATTCAAAAGACCTCAAAATATCTCTCCATAAAGAGGGAGATCGTTGGATAGGGACCCATTCTTTCCGCAATCAAAAAACAGAAGGTACTTTTAAGGCAGATGCTGTTCAAAAAATGCTTAATAGTCTTAGTCTTATTAAAGCTGATAAGTTTTTGGAAAAGAGTCCACGAGAGACGAGCTTAGGAATTGGAAAAGCCAAAATCGAGATAATCGAGTCTTCTTCTAAAGCCATTCTCTTAGAAATCGGCAGCAAAACACCTCAAAAAGAATATCCTCTCTGGGCGGCAAACTTTGAAGATCCAATTCTGAGCTCTATTGCCTTTGAAGACCTCTTTTCTGAAACCCCTGAGAAACTTCTCGATAAAAAAGAGCTTGATAAAAGCCCCCCTGCCGGAGCATCATCTGTGCAAGGTCAAAAAAAACTTATGAAATTAGAAAAATCAGTCAATTCCGTATCAGAACTAAAAAAACTCCCAGCTCCTATCGTTGAAAAAGGTGCCAAGTACACAGTTGTTTTTAACTTCAAAAACGGACGTAAACTCAAAGGAGAATTTGACTCTGACAAAGCGCCCTATACAGTGAGCAACTTTATTCATCTTGCTCGAAATCATTTTTATGATGGAACTGTTTTTCATAGAGTCATTCGTGACTTCGTTCTCCAAGGAGGAGACCCAACAGGTTCTGGCCGTGGTGGTCCTGGCTGGATGTTTGACAATGAGGACAACGATTTAAAACATCTCAGAGGCTCTTTCAGTATGGCTCATGCGGGCCGTAACACAAATGGCTCCCAATTCTTTATCGTTCTTCAGCCTCAGCCCCACCTTGACGGAGTTCACACAGTTTTTGGAAGAATTACCGAAGGACTTAATGAGCTTGATCTAGTGAAGCAAGGTGACCAACTTGCAACAGTTGAGATCTTCCAAGAAAAATAAATAAAAAAAAGAATTTAAAAAATGCTTATTGAAAACGGTGTGAGATTTTTTTGGGCTCTGTCGACTCTTCTGCTGACTCTAACTTATGCAGCCGTGTGGTTTCGCTTTTCTCTAACTGAACTTTTTCCTTCTCTTAACCCTATGCAGATTCACTACATGACGGCTATTCCCTGCACCTTGATACAGTTTTTTACAGCTCTTGGAGTTTTATTTTATTTTATCGGGACGGGAGTTTGGATCAAAGATCAAGCCATGAGCCTTGCCACCAAGGATCGCCAAAAAGCCGAAGCTATTTATGAAATTTACAAAAAAGCCAACAAGCTGAAAGGTAGAGCTTTTCCCTTTGTAACCTTTGCTATTTTTTTTGGAATTATGACCTTTGTGCTGGGGGGAGCCCGTCAAGTAGAAGCGATCCCTACATGGATACATCCGGTCGTTGCAACTTTTTTTGTTTTAATCTCTGTTGTGAGTATGCCTTTTATCTTCCCTGCTATTAAAAGAAATATTGCTTATCTTGATGAGGCTTCAAAGCTTCTCGAAATTCATTAAATCTTGACTTTCCAAAAAGAGATATCTGAATTTATAGTAAGAATATGGCAGATAAATCTGAAAAGCAGGCTGAGAACGTTCCAGGACCTTGGTTTGTAGATACAAATTGTATCGATTGCGATGTCTGCCGAGAAACAGCTCCTAATAATTTTACTCAACAAAAAGAAAAAGGTTATAGTTACGTCTATAAGCAACCCGTAAATGACGACGAAACGGCTCAGTGCCGAGAAGCAATGGAATCCTGCCCTGTAGAAGCTATTGGTAATGATGGCTGAAAATTCTCAAAATACTTCCTATATAATTGTCACTGATTTTGACGGGACTCTTACTGAGAAAGATGTCGGTAACGAACTTTCGATGTTGTACCGCCCAGAACTTTTTCAAGAACTGCACGCCTCCTACAGTCGAGGGGAGCTCAGGCTCAGAGAATTTCAACAGCAGCTTTGGACGGGCTTTCCTTGTTCCGAAAGCGAATTCGTTCACTCTTGTCTAAAGGCAGCTTCTCTGCGACCTGGGGTAAACGAGTTTCTTGAACTTTGTGCTCACAAAGAAATTCCCGTCTATATTGCAAGCTGCGGAATTGATCTCTACATAACGAGTGTCATCGATCGTTTTATGTCAAAGTTTGCCCAAGCTGCTATTAAAGGGCTTAAATCAAATATTGCTCGATTTGACGAAAAATCAATCACAACACTTATTCCGCCCGACCAAGACCAGACTCAAGCGGAGCCTCTACACAAAGGTCGATGGGCTCAAGAACTTTCGCAAAAACATGCAGGAGCCAAGGTTATTGCTATAGGAAACGGAGGAAGCGATAAAACCTTCCTCCACCACGTTGACAAGATCTATGCGACCGAAAAGCTCATAAAAACCTGCGAAAATGCTCAAGTAGATTTCGAGCCATTTCACAATTTTTTCGATATCCTCAAAACATGTCCCCTCAAGTAAAGTTTGATAAAAAGTTTCCTAAACTTCTCAATCTATTTTTAGTCATTTACCTCATCAGCGGTTTTTTTGTTAGTACGACTTATCCGGCTTATGCTCAAGAAAGCAAAAAAACCTACAACGAACTTCCTGACGCCTACAAAAAAGCTTTTAAGGTGTCTGCTTTTCTTAAAGATAATCATTCCTTTGAAGTGAATCTTGAAACTTTTAATGGCTATTCGATTTACAAAGACACCTTTGAAATCAAAAGCTCTTTCTTAAATTTGAGACTCAAAAAAGCTAGCCCCTCTTTTCAAGGACTTGATCCTTTGACTCAAAAAATTAAAGAATTCTATAAAGATCAAAATACTTTTCTTTACGAAATTTCGGACAAAAAAAACCCCCCTCTTACAGAAGTGAACCTGAAGCTCCAGGCTTGTTCAAAAGAAAACTGTCTTTTGCCCATAACCTTCACTCTTCCCATAATTAATCCACAAAAAAATATTAATCCAACAGCCTCTTCTCTCGACTCTTCGGAGAGCTCGTACCAGGAAAATCTTGCAAAAAAATTTAAAAGTATTTTTCAAAATTCTTCTTCGCTTCTATCGTTTCCCTCACTTTTTATTCTTTTCTTAGCGGGACTTATTACCTCTTTTTCACCTTGTGTATTGCCACTTTTTCCAATTACTT
>JBILWH010000222.1:0-3243 GCA_044370015.1 Bdellovibrionota bacterium
TTCTTCGGATAGTCTTAAAATGTGCGTCGTTCTGATCGATATTTATTTTCTTCACTCGTAGGATCAACATTGAGTGGCGTTGTTTTGGCACTTGTTCTCCTTGTAAGTCTTCAAGTTATTCGTCTTGGCGGATTAATTATTAAAACTGGCGGAGACCTTTCGATTATGTCGAAGTTTTTTGGAGGTCTTAGCCTGAGTTTTACTCCCATTATTTTTCCTATAGCTTTTATTTTTAGCAGCCTCACCGTTTTTGGTCGTATGAGTAGCGATCGCGAACTTATTGCCCTTCAAGGCCTGGGATACTCACCATGGCAAATCATGCGACCTTGTTTTAAAGCTGCCTCAATCCTTTCTCTTCTAACTCTTATTTGCGCATTATATATAGGCCCCTTGGGAAATAGACTTTTTGAAATGTCGATTGATGAAGCTCTTTCTAAAAAAGGCGCAAGCGCATTGAAAGCTGGAACTTTTACAGAAGATTTCTTGGATTATGTCATCTACATTGGTGAATCCAAAGGGGATAACCGTTTTAAAAAAATTTTTGTTTACGAATCCAATCCAAATTTTAATTTGGGTTGGGTGATGAGTGCCAAAGAAGCTAAGTGGAATCCTGCAAATTCTAGCGGCTGGGCAAGCATGCAGCTTTTTGATGGAACTCTTGTTTCTAAAAACTTAGAAGAAAATCTTATTTGGAGAATCTCTTTTGACGAATCAAAATTGAATGCCGATTTTCGGTATGCCGAAGGAAAAAGTCGAGACTCCATGGAAAGCCAAGACCTCAAGGGTCTACTAAAAAAAAGAAGTCACCCTTCCAAAGAAACCTCTAAGATCAGAATGCTCTGGATAGAAATTGCAAGAAGGTTTCTCATAAGTCTTTCAATCTTTTTCTTTGTGCCTCTCTGTTTTATTCTTTGCTTACGAAATCAGCGCACCGCTCAAAGCCGAACTATTCTAACGGGTGTTTTAATGGCTATGTTTTACTGGGGCTCTTACTCCACTCTAGTGAGCTGGGCATCTAGGAGTCCAACAACTTGGCTTCATCAAGAAACATTGATGTGGGTCATAGTTGGAATTCCAAATCTTATGGTTGGAGCCTTAGCTCTTATTTTGATCAAAAAGAAATTTGGAAAAATTCTACAAGGCTCTCATTCAATAAAGGTGATTATAAAATGAAAAAATTATTTTTATTTTCTTTAATCCTTTTCGTTAATATTAATGCATTTTCAAAAGCGCCAACTAAAAAAGCAAAAGCACCGATTACTCCCAAAGATTGGCCCATAGAACTTAAAGCGGAGCTCGTCGGAAATCTTGTAAAAAAAGAAAGTCAACCGACACTTCTCCTTGGATTAGAAAAGCCAGACGAAGTGACTCTTAAAGTCTTAGCAAAAAGTTTTGCTACCGATCCTGCGATTTGGAAGTTTTCTGTCAAAACACGGGCGGGGAGAGGCGTAAAAGTTGATTATGATGATGCCGCCAAGGTTTGGGTCTTTAAAAGAGAAGCCACTAAGCAATACACTGTTTTTGTTTCCAAAAGAAAAAACAACATCGAAAATATACCCTGGCTCTGGTTTGAGATTGAATAACTTAACTTAAAAAAATTAGTACTGGAGGCGGGGCAGAGATTGAATGAGCTTTCTTTGCACTTGCCACTGCTTGATTGCATTTTTACGCGCTCTTTTCATTTCTTTAATTTTACGTTTGCAAGCATAAACGAGCGTTCTTTCAGAGCGATCCATCTTGGCTCTGCCTTCAGCTTTTATTCTCTCGAGATCTTCTCGAAGAACTTGGAGGCGCTCCGCTATTTGCAAAACTTCCATGCGTTTTTTTACAAGAGCTGCGATATCTAAACCTTTTTGTTCCAATTTTTGTTCAGCAACCTCCATACGAGCAAAACGAATTTTTTCTTCATTCACTCGAATCAATCCATGAGCCAAACCTAACCTTGAAAGGCCATAGATAATCCATTTAGACGGGTCCCATGCATACCAAGCAGGACCATTACGATAGTCAGCCTGAAAGCGGTGATGATAATTGTGATAACCTTCGCCAAAAGTTAGAATGGACAAAAACCAATTGTCTCTTGCCGTATTATTCATGGAATAGGGGCGTGTTCCTAAAACATGCGCTACAGAGTTGATCATAAAAGTGCAATGGCCTGAGCAAAGAAGGCGCAAAATAGCTCCTACATAAAGTCCTGCAAAAGCAGATCCCATCAAGTATCCAACAAACATAGGAATTAAAAATCCAACCAAAATTGCAAGGGGCAAATAAAAACGATGTTGTAGTTGAATTAAAGTATCTTTTTGCAAATCAGCGGGAGTTTTCTTTTCAATCCCCTTGGGGTCCTTGTGAAACATCCAAAAAAAATGCGCGTACCAAAAACCTTTATTAATAGAATAAGGATCTTTATCTGTATCTACCTCTCGATGATGAACGCGGTGATCCCTGGCCCAAACAAGAGCGGAGTTCTGAAAAGCTCCCGCGCCTGCAAAAAGGATAAGAGCTTTTACAGCAGGATGAGCCTCAAAAGCTTTGTGAGAAATAAAGCGATGGTAACCAACAGTGATGGACAAACAATCAATTGAATAATGAATAATGGCGTAAATGATAATGGGCCAAAAAAAGACATGCTCTGCTTGAGCTTTTGAAAAAAACAAAATAGCTGAGAGGGGAAGTCCAAAGAGATAAGCGATTGTGATCCAATTAATATCGCGATTTTCAACAGAGTTAGCACTGAAAGACATAAGCTTATTTTCTCCCCAAAAAGGGTTTGTGTCGACCTCTCTTTTCAAGCAAATCTAAGCCTTCTGATATCTATTGCTTTGAGGTGCTGGGTCAGCTAATTGATAATAAACATCTTTTGTGGACTCTTAGCTCAGTTGGTAGAGCAGATGACTCTTAATCATCGGGTCGCAGGTTCGATCCCTGCAGGGTCCACCATCGTTGTCATATATATTGAATAAAAAAATGAAATTACTTGTTACAAATATTGCCCGTAATTTAAGCAAAGAAGATTTTGAAAAAGTTTTTGCTAAATTCGGACCCCTTCAAGAATGCACTCTTGTACTAGATACTAAAACCCAAAAATCCAAAGGCTTTGGTTTTGTCGTGATTGAAGATGAAGCTCTCGCCCAAAAAGCGATTGAACTGATCAATGGCCGGCTTGTGAACGGCCAAAAAATTAAAGTTAAAAAATCTCAATAAATTAAAATCGGTTTATTTTTAAAAGTATCCTATTGTAAG
>JBILWH010000223.1:0-3242 GCA_044370015.1 Bdellovibrionota bacterium
GAACAAAGCGTTCAATGGCAGGAATAAGCCCGCTTGTAGAAACTGTAATATGAGAGGCTCCAATGCTTAATCCTTTTTGATCAGTGATTGTCGAGAGAGCTCCCATGAGATGATCATAGTTATCAAAAGGCTCTCCCATTCCCATCACCACAACGTTTGTGATTTTTTCGCGATTAGGAAGAAGAAGTAACTGAGCCGCAATTTCTCCAGCGCTTAAGTTCCGCTCAGTTTTTTGTTGAGCTGTGAGACAAAACGTACATCCCATTCGACATCCAACTTGGGTTGAGATGCAAACTGTGACTCGCCCTTGATCTTCGCGTGGGATCCAAACGCTTTCAACAGTTTTTCCATCTTCAAGCTGAATAAGATATTTGATGGTTCCATCTGTGCTTTTTTGTTCAAAAACAATTTTAGGAACATTGAGTGTGCATTCAGCAATTAATTTATCGCGAAAACTTTTGCTGAGATTACTCATCTGAGTGAAATCAAAGATTCCCTTGTTCCAAATCCATTCAAAAATTTGGTCTGCTCGAAAAGAAGGTTCGTCCCAAGAAGTTATAAGTTGTTTGAGCTCGGATCGAGAAAGGTGAATCAGATTCATCGCGTGGCCTTTATTGATAGCGAAGGCCGGGGTTGAAGTCCAAAATTTTCTCTGTTCTCTCCGGCTTTGAGTGAGGATATATGCTCTCTATGAAGTGGGCGCTCCACTGAGAGGGGTGGGGGTTGAGAGCGAGGGCTTTTCGAATAACTCCTGCTAAGGAGTCGAGATTATAGGGATATTCAAGTTTTAGAAATTTCTCGAGGGCTTCGTGGCGGATGTAATCTCGTTTGTTTGTGTATCGAAAAATAAAATCACTAATAAGATAAGCGAAGTCTTCATTTCGGTCTTTAAGCCTGGGTAGAGAGAAAGAGTAGAGTCTAAGGGATTGAACAATGTCGCTGAGAATCTTTCCCCTTTGAACCATGAAGGCAAGGCTTTCTTGGCAGCCAAAAATGAGGCGATAGGGCTGTTCCCTTATATCTTGCAACTTGAGAATTTCAGAAAGTAGTTCTTGCTCTGTGAGACTAAAAGATTCAAGTGCTGTGAAATAGAAAATGACATTTTGATCGGAACTTTCAAGGGGATTTTGTCTCACAAGTGAAAGAAGAACGTCTGCACGAGCTTCGGGGCTGACTTTGCAAAAGCGAGCTTCTTCGACCCCGAGGAGTTTTCGGTAAACATTTTCAAGTCGCACAAATTCTTGAACGATTCGATCTTTGCCGGTTCCCGTTGCGCCCTCAAGTAAAAAGCTTAGATTTGGGTTATCGATGAGAGAGCAAAGACCAGCGAATATGTTTCTTAATCTGAGGTGATGAGTAAAAAGTGCCCCAAAGTTTCCGTCTTGCCCTTGAGCAATTGAACGACGTCGAAAGTGGTCGGCGATTTCTGCTTTACGTTCCATGAGCGCCTGGTAGCTCGATCAATGAGCAATTTTTGTTCCTGATTGAAAACATCGTAAGTATATGAATTTAAATGATTAAAGTCTTCCTCGACTGTGTCCCTTCTAGACACTTAGGGCTTTTTGTCAAAAAGTTTTTCGCTGAATTGACCCAGGGTTCATTCTCAATAGAATCGCTAGTAAGGAGAAAAAATGAAAAAAATTATTTTATCACTTTCTGTTTTTACGCTTGTTGCATTTGCTCAAGATTCGCTTCCTGTAACTGAAGCACCTGTTTCTGAATCTGCGCCTTCTGCTGCTCCCGCTGCGGTTACACAAGAAGGAGCTCAGACAAATGCTCCACAAGCCAAGTCCTCTGAGCGCCCTCCTGCAAGCACAAAGAAAAAACATCGCACAAAAAAAATTGTGAAGAAAAAAATTAAGAAAAAGAAAAAAGCTAAATAATTACTAGTTAATTTTTATAAGGAGAATTTTATGGCTTTCAAACTTCCTGAACTTAGTTATTCATATAATGCTCTTGAGCCTTGGATTGATGCTCAAACTATGGAAATCCACCATACAAAGCATCACAATGCTTATGTCACAAACCTCAATAAAGCACTTGAGGGAAATCCTGCTGCTGAGTGGACTCTTGAAAAGCTCATGGCTGAGATTTCTAAATTTCCAGTGGCTGTGAGAAATAATGGCGGCGGTCATTACAATCACTCACTTTTTTGGAAAACCATGGGTCCAAAAAAAGGTGCAACCCCAGAGGGTGAATTAGGGAACGCCATCACTTCTACATGGGGTAGTTTTGATAAATTTAAAGATGCTTTTTCTACAGCGGGAGCAACTCGCTTTGGTTCAGGTTGGGCCTGGCTTGTAAAAACAGCAGAAGGAAAACTGGTCGTTTCCTCAACTCCTAATCAAGATAATCCTTTGATGGACATCGCTGAAGTTAAAGGAACTCCACTTTTGGGACTCGATGTGTGGGAGCATGCCTACTATTTGAAGTACCAAAATAAGAGGCCAGACTACATCGCAGCTTGGTGGAATACCGTGAACTGGGATGAAGTCTCTCGTATTTGGAAATCTGCTTAAGTTTTAATTAAATTAATTCAACTGATCGGCAACGATTTCCGCGATGTCTTTGACAAGAACTTCCTTGTCTTTGCCTTTTTCTGTCACACCGTCATTGACCATGACTTGGCAGAAGGGGCAAGCAGCCGCAATGACGTCTGGTTTTTGATCAAGTGCTTCTTCAACGCGCTCGACGTTGATACGCTTGCCGATCTTTTCTTCCATCCACATGCGCGCTCCGCCTGCTCCACAGCAAAGGCCCTTTGTTTTGTTTCGAGGCATCTCGACAAGTTCTACGCCTTCAATTGCTTTTAAGGTTGAGCGAGGAGCTTCGTAAACTTCATTGTATCGGCCCAAGTAACACGAGTCGTGGAAGGCGATACGTTGTTCTTTATTCAGGGCATTGAGCTTAAGTCTTCCGTCATCCACAAGACTTTGAATGAACTCTGTGTGGTGAACAACTTCTGTCGCTGTAAAACCAAAGTCGGGATATTCATTTTTCAAAGTGTTAAAGCAGTGAGGGCAGGTCGCAAGAACTTTTTTCACATTGTAGCGTTTTAAGACTTCAATGTTTGCATCAATCATCACTTTTGCGAGATATTCATTTCCCGCACGACGAGCCGTTTCTCCGTTACAGAGTTCTTCTTTTCCAAGAATTGCAAAGTCGATATTTGCAGCTTGGAGGATTTTTACAAGAGATGTGGATATTTTTTTGTTGCGATCGTTAAAGCTTCCCGCACAACC
>JBILWH010000276.1:0-3241 GCA_044370015.1 Bdellovibrionota bacterium
TTCATCGCGCGAGCATGCGGCGATGGAGCCGCGGTTCCGCGGTGGCGTGGTGATTTTCGCGCGGTCGTTTGCCCGCATTCACGAAACCAACCTGAAGAAGCAGGGCTTGGTGCCGTTGACGTTCCGTGATCCTGCGGTCTACGACGCCGTTGGCGAGGGCGACACGATCAGCGTGCTCGGTTTGCCGCCCGTGCCCGATAAGCCAGTGCGATGTGTGATTCACAAAGCTGATGGATCATCGGTCGAGTTTGAGGCGCTGCACACGTTCAGCCCCGAACAAGTCGAGTGGTTCCGCGCTGGAAGTGCGCTGAATATTGTGCGACAGAAGGTTGCCGGCAAAAAGTAGCCGTCGCTCGCTGCGCGGCGCGCGGCGACGGTGGTGGTGGTGGTCGTGCTCGACGTAGTCGTCGTGGTGGTCGTGGTGGTAACCGGCGCAGCTACCATCTCCCAACGCAACCTGCTTCTTCTCGCGACGCAACGCAGAGTGCTAGCACTCGTCACCCGCTAACAACCAGCGACTTTGCAACTCGTTCCGGACTGCGGAGCTGCGGACGCCATCTCAGAGATCGAGATCCCGACCATGCTCAACGCGAGCAGAAGTGTGACCAGTCGACGCTTCCTTCGATTCCCAATCAGCCGAACGCGCGCACGACGCGGACATAATTCGTGGTGGGACTCTTCGAATTCGCGCCGCGCGACCCGTCGAAAAAGGAATGCTGCCAGGCGTTGACCGCGCTGTCTTCCGAAGAGCTCCAATAGTTCGTTGCGGTAAAGCCACGCACCGCCGCATCGGCGCCTCCGCTGCACAGCGTTGCGCCTCCGGCGGCTTGACCGGTGTTCTTTGCGTACTTGCACAGTTCGTTGAGCTCGTCTTTGGATGGCAGATGCCAATCGGACCTGCCGTTATTGGTGTAGACCCACGCGATTCCAGCAGCATACGCACTCGTCAAGGCTGAGCCTGCTGTTGTTAGCCGTGCATAGATCTGATTTGTGTTTGCCATTCCCGCTCCGATTCCTGTCGCTGCGGTTCGTGAAGCGGCTTGACCGGACGTGTTCGAATAAATACTGTTCAGTTGGCAATCAGACGTCCCCGAATCAGATCCAGTTGGGTAGCAAGCAGCGGCGGTAGTCGCCCAAACAACCCCAGTTGATTGATTCGTGGGCGCGGCCTCGAGGTATCGGCATGCGGTTCCACAATCGGAGCCCGTCGAGGTGAAGTTTGCACCCGCGACATAGAACACGATGCCGCCGCCGGGGCCAGTGTCACCGACGACACACGTACCGCCGTCAGTGCACGCCGTAGCGCCGCCGAATGCGCGAACCGGGCGAACTTGATAGTCGTTCGGTTTGCCGCCAGTTGGCTGGCTACCGTCACTGAAAATGCGCTGTCGTCGAGCAGTTATCGCATCAACCTCTGTTGAACTCCAGTACCCAAGCGTCGCAGAGAAGCCAGTTCGAAGGGTTCCAGTGGAGTCACACGTTACAGAGGAATCGCCCGTCGCTTGACTACGCGCATACTTACAAAGTTCGTTGAGCTCAGCCTGCGACGGCAGATACCAATCCGTGACGCTGTTGTTCGAGTAGTTCCATGCGGCTGTGCCCGCAAAGCCAGCTGTCGCCGATTGCCCCACCATTGCGAGCGTGTTGGCGTAGCCCGTTCCCACCGCGGTGCGCTGTGCAGTGGCACCAATCTGTGTGCTGTCGATGTCCGACCAGTCACAGCTTGGATCAATAGAGGCTGTGCCAGGCGTATCGCACGCATTGTCAACAGTGGTGCTGGCTCCCCAGCCATTCGGGGCAGCTTCCAGGTAGCGACACGTTGATGTGAGTGCCACTCCGCAGGCAAAGGTGCCGCCGTTGGGGTGCACATAGAACACGATGCCGCCGCCTGGGCCAGTATCGCCCACCACACATGTACCACCGTCGGCACACGGTGTTGGAGGCGTGGTGGTCGTGGGTGGGTTGCAGCTGGGCAGGGTGAACGTGACGATCGCGGAATGCGGAGTGACGTTCTGGTTGCTGTGGGTGAGGCCATCCCAATCGGCGCGCATCGCGTAAATGCGCAACGCATACGTGGCGCCGTGGGCAAGCCAGTTCGGCATTGCGGTAGAGGTGCCGCGAACATTCCACATCGTGTACTCGCGGAAGTCATACGTGCCCGCAGCAGAGACTCGCACCCACTGCAGTGAGTAGAACCCCGTGTCGGGTGACGCACCACGCCACGACACCTGAATCGGTCGACACGCCACAGGCTCAGCGACGGTCACGGTTGGGGCGGTCGGCGTTACGACCGTCGTGGTAGTGGTGGTCGTTGTCGTCGTAGTTGTCGTGGAAGTCGGCGTGACGGTCGTGGTGGTCGTAGCGCTCGAGCCCGCGGCTCCCCCGCCTGAAGAACTGGTTGCGCGAGTCGCGAGACACACCGTGTCGCCAATGAACAGCGGCGTCGAAAGCGACGCCGAATTGAGACGCAACAACCTGGCCTGCGGCACCTTGAAGCGCGCTGCCAACCGTGTCCACGAATCGTTCGGCAACACGCGATGTGTGGAGGTGCACGGTGGTGAAGGTTTCACACTCGGCGAAGCAGGCACTGCGGCGGTTTTTGCGGCAGCACCGGCACCAAGCGACGAAACGACGGCCAGCATCGCCGCAATCATCGCGATGTGAGCAACCCGCAGCCTCAGCATCTTTTTACTGTATGCCGTGTCCAAGAAGTAGACCAAATTTCATCACGCGGAACCTCAGCCGAAGGCGCGAATAGGGCGCACCTGGTAACTGTTCGTCTTGGTTGCGCTGGATCTACTCCCATCGACGAAGTACTGCTGCCACGCGATATTCCCAAGAATCTCCGATGAACTCCAGTAGTCGCCGGCCGTAAAACCGGTGCGCAACGTCCCCGACAAAACACACAGGGTCGACGTCGTGCCAGTGGTTTGGGTGCGAGCGTATTTGCACAGCTCGTTCAACTCATCCTTGCTGGGCAGATACCAATCGCTGTTGCCGTTGTTGGTGTAGTCGGCGGCCTGCTGGATCGCACCAGTAGTGCACATCGGATCGGCGGTCGTGGTGTTCTCCATACCGGCACCGATAGCGGTATACGTCGCATTGAGAAGCGACGAGGTGTTCGAGCACCAGGCGTGAGTCCCAGCGATGTCTGCAGGCGCAACTTCGAGATAACGGCACGTCGACACAAGCGCCACGCCACATGAGAATGTGCCGCCACCCGAGTGCACGTAGAACACGA
>JBILWH010000224.1:0-3236 GCA_044370015.1 Bdellovibrionota bacterium
AAAAAGAGGCACTATGAAAGCACGAGACTTAGGACCCGAACTTAATGATTGGATCAAGTATATTGAAGAGAAAGCTCTTAGTTATGGGTTGAGTTTTCCCGAAGTTTGCTTTGAAAAAGTTGATTATAAAGAGATGAATGAGTTGGCCTCGCTCGGCGGATTTCCTCAGCGCTATCCGCATTGGCGCTTTGGGATGGAGTACGATCGAATTTCTAAATCTTATACTTATGGATTGAGCAAGATTTATGAAATGGTGATCAATACAGATCCTTGCTATGCTTATCTACTCAGTTCAAATTCAGTTGTTGAAAATAAATTAGTGATTGCCCACGTTTATGGACACGCTGACTTTTTTAAAAACAATCAGTATTTTGCAAAAACAAATCGAAAAATGCTCGATGAAATGGCCAATCACTCAACGCTTGTTCGGCAGTGTCAAGAGCAGTTTGGTGTCGAAGCGGTTGAAGAGTTTATTGACCAATGTTTGAGTCTTGAGAATTTAATTGATTTACGTTCCACAGGAGAGCTCCCTAGGACTCGTGAAGAAGAAGAAAAAGCTCCTGAAGAAGTTCAAAAAATTAAAGCAAAGTCTTATCTCGATAAGTTCATTAATACCCCAGACTTTTTAGAGCAGCAGAGGGCAAAGATTGAAGAGCAATCAAAAAAAGAAGAGAAAATTCCTTTTCGGCCTATTCGAGATGTTTTGGGGTTTTTACTCTTGCATGCCCCTTTGAAAAATTGGCAAGTGAAGATTCTGGAAATGATTCGTGAAGAAGCTTATTACTTTGTCCCTCAAGGTCAGACAAAGATTATGAACGAAGGCTGGGCCAGTTACTGGCACAGCCACATGATGACGAAAGATATCTTAGATGATTCTGAGATTGTGGATTATGCATGCGTGCATAGTGGCACCGTTGCGCCTCATCCTCATGGGATTAATCCGTATCGAGTAGGGCTAGAGCTTTTAAGAAAAATCGAAGACCGTTGGAATAAAGGGCAATTTGGTAAAGAGTGGCTTGAGTGTGAGGATACGGTCAAAAAAAGAAATTGGGATTTAAAACTTAACAAGGGTCGAGAGAAGCTTTTTGAAGTTCGCAAGATTTATTCTGACCTAACGTTTATTGATGAATTTTTAAGCCAAGATTTCTGTGAAGAAAGTGGTCTTTTTGCCTCAAAATATAATCAAAGTACAAAGCGATGGGAAATTGAGACAAGAGAATTTCAAAAAGTTCGCACTCAATTTCTTACAGAATTAACTAATTTTGGCCAGCCGATGATTGAAGTTGTCGATTCAAATTTTGACAACAAAGGATCGCTTCTTCTTAAACATGTTTTCGATGGAAGAACTTTGAAAAGAGATTTTGCAGAGCTTACGCTCAAGAACTTGTATGCTCTTTGGAAGAAAAGCGTTTACATCGAAACAGCCGGAGAAGATGGAAAATCTCAACTTTGGGGTTTTGATGGAAAAGATTTTTTAACAAGAGCCTGAAGATTTTTTATTTGCTGCTGGTGCTACTTGAGCTTTCTTTAAGTGCTTCGTCTACACGATAGAGGCTGTGCCCAAATTTACAATTTACCCCCCTCATGTCCCACCCATCAAAGAGAGCGCGGTTTTTAAATTCTTGGCAGCTTAGTGGGCTAAAGTAAGTAAGGGGGCTGTAGTAATACCAAGTTCCTATGATAGCCATTGAAAAAACAACCTGTGAAATAAAGGTCTTATTTTTTATTTTAAATTGAAAAGAATTAAATATTTTTGGAACCCAGTAGGAGGCCATTCCAAAAGTAAAAATAAGAGGGATGAAATAGTTGTAAATATACATGCCTCGAGTAATGCGTGACATAGCAAACATGTAGCTAATATAAAGAATTAACAAAGTGAGAAGTTTTCTATTTTCTTCTGTTTCGATTAATAAATTTTTAAAAATTAATCTGAGCATGAAAAATGAAAGCGTAAAAAAAAGACTCAAAAGACCAATCGCCCATCCAAAAGGATTGGAAATCATATAGAGGTAGGAAACATGTTGTCCGCTATCGATTGTTGACCATCGATAACTAATCGTTCTTCCTCCAAAGGGCCACCAGTAAAAAGGGCTTGCGTTCTCTTCTTTTTTACAAAGGTTAAGGGGAGTGAATCCGTCTACATCTACTGCCATAAAGTGGAGGTAATCTCTTAGCTCGACATAAAAATTTTGAAAGAGGTTTTTGTGTTGATCGGGATAGGTTTTTATTTTTTTGAGTTCTTCGGAAGCCTTATACCATCCATTGTTTGGGAGAGTTGGTTCTATTTTTTTCCCTAAACTAAAATGAATTTGCCACATAAAGACTGAGAAAAGAGTCATCACGAGAAGCGAAAGTCCAAGAGATGGTAAAAGTTCCTTAGCCTTTTTAATGAAAGTTTTTTGCGCTGAATGAAATAACAGAAGGGGTAAAAGTAAGATTAAAATCAGTCCATTTATTTTGGTCCATATGGCCCATGTAATTCCAAGTGAAAGAAGGGATATCCATCTTTTAGAGTAACGATTTTTTTTGTAAACTTCGAAATACCCTAAAAGAGCTAATAGAACTCCAAAGATTTGAATCGATTCAAGCATTGCCCCACGGCTTTGAAGAATAATGGCGTTGTCAAAAATAAACAGAAAACTTAAGCAGAAAGCCCATAGAGAGTTTTGAGTAAGGCTTAACATAAGTAGAAAAAATAAAAGACAATTCAAACAAGAAAATAAGGCAGGGGCTAAGCGCATTCCGGCAAAAGAATATTCCTTGGGAACGCTTTTGATGTAGTCAGTCTTTTCAAAGGAATTTGGGTTATCGGGGTTTGAATTAACAAGTGCATCGGCCCCAGCAATGAGAAGTTTTGCAAGTGGAGGGTGGCTTTGCTGAAAAAAAACTCCCTTTTGATATTTGGCGGCAGAGGGAAGGTAGTAGTTTTCGTCCCAATACAAATCAGCGGGGTACTGGTAATTCCAGAAATGAGTTAAAATTGCCAAGACAAGAACAAAAATTGAGAGAAGCGTGTTTTTCTTCACATTTTTATTATGTCATTGCTTATTTATAATGTCATTGACCAGAAGGAAGCCACGCTTCAACAGAAAAAATCTTTGTTTCAAATTTTTTATCTTCATTAATCTCAATCATTCCTAAAAGTGACTCGTTTAGCCATGAGCCAATGTTGAGATAATGAATTTTTTCACTAAGAGAAGAGTTTTCTTTTAGATGGCTATGCCCAAGTAATACAA
>JBILWH010000225.1:0-3222 GCA_044370015.1 Bdellovibrionota bacterium
CATTCAAATCAATCATTGAGCGTGAGGAGTCTTTTTCCTGTTGTTTTTCTTTGTGCTGTTTCTTTAGCGATTGCTTTTTATTCGCGGCCAGTTTTTGATCTTTTCATGGAAGCAGGCGAAGCTCTTTTCCATACCACTGACTACACAGCGGCTATTTTAGGAGAAGACGTGTGAGATTTTTTTTATTTTTAAAATATTTTTTATTTTTTTTACCGATTCAAATTACGAGTTCTTCTTTTCAGGTAGCCTGGCTTGTTCTTTTCTCGTCTCGTTCTATAAAGCCAGCGATTGTGGCAGTGCCTTTATCATTAAAAAGCGATTGGGCGATCACCTTATTGGCTCATTCTATTACGCTCACTCCGGGCACGCTGAGTCTCGACCTTTCTCAAGATAAGAAAACTCTTTTTGTGCACTGTTTGGCTTTAGAAAACCCACAATCTTTTGTGAAAGCCCTAAAGGAAACATTTGAGGAGAGAATTTTGAAATTAGAAAAGAGAGGAGCTTCTCTTGTCTAATTTAATGGTTAATTTCTCGGCTAATTGGATTGAATGGTCAGAGGTTTTTTTTATTGATTTTTCTTTTGTTTTTCTTGTTCTCTCTCTTTTTTTTGTGATCAATCGATTACGCGTTGGCCCTTCGTTAGCAGATAGAGTTGTTGCCTTGGATTTATTTGCAACAATTCTTTTAACGGCCACTGTCGTGGCTTCTTTTTATTTGAATAATCCGATTTATTCCGATGCGGCTCTGATTTTGGGCCTTGTTTCTTTTGTGGGTTCCGTGGTTTTTGCTCGATTTATTGAAGGACAAAGTGGCGATGGGTGATTTGTTTATTTCGTTTTTTATTTTCTTATCGGGGCTTCTTATTTTTTTAGCTGCTTTAGGCTTAAAGAAATTTCCAGATATTTATTGTCGCCTGCACGCTACATCGATGGCTTCTTCGGGAGCAAAGATATTTTCCATGGGGGCAGCTTGCCTCTTTTTTTGGAATTCTCACTTTGAAGTTTCTTTTAAATTCCTATGTTCTTTGCTTTTTATTTTGGTAACAGCTCCTTTGTCCGCGCATTTGATTGCAAGGGCTTGTTATAAAAGAGGCGAAAAGCGATGCCCCGAAACCTGGCACGACGATTATTCTAAGGTGAATACTTTTTAGACAGTGCTTTCAAAGAAGCGCTCTAAATAGTCTTTTTAGCTCTATAAACTGATTTAAATGCTTTTTGTCCTAAAGGGTGATGGTTTTCTCTGGCATATGTATTGCAATTATAGGGGCTATGTCATCTTCAAAAATAAAAAGTAAAGTAAAAGCGATTAAAGTATCGCGAAAAAAAGTGAGTGAAATAGCTCCAAAGGTTGAAGTCGTAGCTAAGGCAGAAGCTAAAGCAGAAATTAGAAAGACTTCTGTGATTTTATCAACTCTTCAAGCAGCCATTCATTCATCAAAGAAAAAGGTCATGGATATCGTTTCTCATGCTTCTTATCGATTTGAGAAATGGATATTGTTGGTTCTTTTGGCTTTATCAACAGCTACTTTCTTAGGTTTTAAGCTTTTTGAAAGTTCTGATATGTCGTTTACTTTGACCGACACTCCTACAGTTGCCGTTGCTAACAATTCACTTTCTAATGAAGCTGAATTTAAAGCTGCTTTTAAAGAAAACAGAAAAGAAGCTCGGGCGATTGTAGAGAAGCACGCCCATAAAACCCATAAGATTATGAGCGCTTCATCTAAGTCGAAGAAGGCTGTTTTGGCTAAAAATTCTTCTTCTAAGAAATCATCTAAAAAAGCTGTTAAAAATCTTCGCAAAGTTTCTTCAAAGAAAGCTATTGCTCAAAGATAATTTTAATCCCAGCTAAGTGCGCCGCCAGTTTGATATTCAATAACGCGGGTCTCGAAGAAGTTTTTCTCCTTCTTCAGATCCGCGATTTCGCTCATCCAAGGGAATGGATTTTCGGTGTTGAAAATCTTAGGCAATCCAATCTTCTCTAAGCGACGATCGGCAATGTGACCCACATATTGCTCAAACATTTTGGAATTAAGTCCCAAAACTCCGCGAGGTAAGCAATCTTTAGCGTACTGTGCTTCAAGATGTGCCGCTTCGCGAACAAGTTGAATTGTTTTTTCTTGATATTCTTTTGTCCAGAGCTCTGGGTTTTCAATTTTGATTTGGTTAATCAAGTCGATACCAAAGTTCATGTGCTTAGTTTCATCGCGCATGATGTATTGGATTTGCTCCCCAAGGCCCACCATTTGGTTGCGGCGTTGAAAAGAAAGCATCATCGCAAAACCAGAGTAGAAGAAGATTCCTTCCATGATGATGTAAAAACCAATGAGGTCGTCAAGGAAAGCTTGTGAGCCTTCAAATGTTGCAGTTGAGAAGTGAGGATCCATCACAGACTTTGTGAGTTTAAGGTCAAACGCATCCTTATTGTGGATACTGACAACTTCGTGATACATGTTGAAGACTTCGCCTTCATCGATGTTCAAGCTTTCAACGATATATTGAAACGCGTGTGTGTGAATCGCTTCTTCAAAAGCTTGGCGAAGCAAGTATTGGCGACACTCAGGGTTTGTCACATGTTTGTAGATCGCAAGAACGAGGTTGTTTCCAACAAGTGATTCCGCAGTTGAAAAGAAACCAAGGTTTCTTTTAATCACGCGTCGCTCATCTTCAGTGAGAACGTTTGATTTCCAAAGCTCGATATCGCGACCCATGGGAACTTCTTGCGGCATCCAGTGATTCGCGCAACTTTCTAAGTAGTTTTGCCATGCCCATTTGTATTTAATGGGAACGAGTTGATTTAAATCGCTGCGACAGTTGATCACGCGTTTTTCATCAACTTGAACGCGTCCTTTGATAGAGTTTTTTGTAAAAAACTCTGCTTGATTTTCAAGGTTAAGAGCAGATGTTGTTTCAATTCCGGGGCTAGTCATAGTTTTCTTCTACCTTTCTTTATCTCATTCATCTTATTTTTTTACTGACAAGCTTCGCAGTCAGGGTTCTCAATGGAGCACATTTTAGGAGCAAAATCTTCACGTTCCTTCGCTTCTGCTGTGACAGTTGTGATGGGAGTGACGTGATTATACTCGCGAGTGTTGATTGTTGATTTTTCAACACCTGTTGCACCCATGGAGCGGAGGTAATAAGTCGTTTTGAGACCTTTTTTCCATGCGTAACGATACATTTCATCCAAAAGTTTTCCGTTTGGCTTTGCAATATAGAGGTTCAA
>JBILWH010000226.1:0-3219 GCA_044370015.1 Bdellovibrionota bacterium
TGTTAAGAACTGAAGACAATAAACCAAATCCCAAAGCCATCAACGTCCATCTTTTTGAAGTCATCAAAAGCTCACACAAAAGACTTTTTTGAAAAGATTCCACTCGCCCAAGAACGTGAGATTTCATGTAATCTAATTTTTTAAGAATAAATCTCATATCTAAACTCTGTTTCGGTTAAACTTCTCCTCTCTAAAACCTCACCAAAGAGGATAAATTGGCTTTATACGTCAAGATTTTTACACTTCTAGAATCTTTAAGGTTTATCTATCCCTGAGCTTGTCTATACTAAAAACATGCAGAATGTTGATCCAAATCGTTTATGGTTTATTTACGTTGATGGAAAAGAAATAGGTCCACTGAAAGAAATTGAAATAAGGCACAAAATTCTGACAAAAACTTACGAATCTAGCTCTAATGCCTACACCGAAGGAATGACTGATTGGAAGACGTTAGGTGAAATTGAGTTTTTTAAGGAATTGTTCGAAGATAAAAACACTCAAAATCTTAGCGAAAAAAAAATCTCCGATGAATTTGATCGAATCCCCTTCTCTGCAAAACAACAAAAAAAGAAAGACAAAGCTCGAATTTTTTTAATTTCCTCTCTTGCTTTAACACTCTTCGCTACAGTTTTTTATTTCTGGAATCCTAATAGCGAACTTGAAACACAACTTTTAACTCAAAATAATTTAAACCAAGAAACAAGCACAGCAACTGAAGACCCTTTTACCAAAAAAGACTGGGCGGAACTAAAAAATTACAGAAATAGAACAGATGTTGTCGGAACAGGCTTCGTTGTTGCCCGCGATCGAATAGATGAAGAATTCCCTATTCTAAAAGGCGCAGTTTCAACAAATGTTAATTCTAAAGATATCGAATACAAAATCTATCCAGTACCAGGAGCCCACCTAATGCCTTTGCCCAAAGTCATTGAAGGCAAAACCTCTTTAGTAAATGGATTTTTTGTTGTTGGTCCACTATCAGACGGAGGGAAAGGTCTAGCAACTGGCAAATATCGGTTTATAGCAAAAGCCGATCAAACCTATCTTGGGGAAGTTACGCTTCAAAGAGGTCATTTGCCCGAAGGACCTGAACTTCAAAAAGAAGAAGAAAAGCTTAAATCTCTTCGTTTTCAAAAGATCTCAGATTTAAAAAATACTATTTCTAAGAAAACCGAGAAGCTAGAATTGATTATGAAAGATTTCCAAAAACTCAAGTCAAGCGCTATAAATCCTAGCAATTCAAACCCAGCTGCCTTTTCAGCTGACGCTCGCCTGGCACTTGAAAAGCTCAGAGACATTAGAACCGAAATAAAGAACTCTGAAAATGACCTTTTATTAATTGGGAAAGAGGGGCTTGAGCTACTCCAAATTACAGATGGTATATGGGCTCCCATGTCGACAGCCTTTCAGGAATTCCCAAACCCCGACCCGCAGAGGTTCGTAAACTTTGACGCAAAAAGTGTCGAGCTTTATTTAACAAAAATCAAAAATAAAATATCAAAAGTTGCTTCTGAAGAGGTTGCCCAAAGGGCAGAAACTTTGTTGAATGAGGAAATGATTAAAAAAGCATTCACAAACGAGGAAGCTACTGCTCGATGAAGTCGATTGATGTTCTCGTTGCTGGATGCGGGAGTATCGGACTTCCCCTCTTAGAAAAAATCGTCTTAGCAAAAAAAGACGTATCTTTTCAAGTTCTAGCTCTTGAAGCTTCCTCTCGAATTGGAGGAAATAGTTTTTTTGCCTCTCGAATAACCGCTGGCTTTGACGACACAAAAAAACTCAATGACATTGAAAAAAAAATACCAGAACTTATACCAGAACTTAAAGTCTGGTGGGATCGCTCATGGCTAAAACCTCAAGAAGTTGATTGGTCTTCTAAAGAATGGGCCTTTGTCCTACCTCAGTGGAAAAGCTATTTCGCTCAATGTTTTACCGCTAAAGCCCTTACTTCTTCTACCCAAAATTTAGAAATTCAATTTCAAAATTGCGTTCAAACCGAGCAGCCCATAAGCGAAGTAAGATTTGAAAATAATACCTGGATACTTTACTCTGGGGAAAAAATCTACTCTGCTCCAACGCTCTACTGGACTCTGGGGCTTAAAAATTTTCAAAACTGTTTTGGAAAAAAACAAGCGGAAGAGTACCTCATAAAAAACCCTGACTTTATCGAGGAAGCTCGCGAAGCAGAGGGCGTTCTTGCAGCCGAATATACTTTTCCAAAGGCTGAAACAGAAGAAGATACTGAATCATTTGTTGCGATCCCTGTACGATTTGAATCAAAACTTTATCTAAGCTTTGTTTACTTAACAGCTCAAAAAGCTGAGACTTTTACATACCTTCATAATGATCTTTTAAAGAACCCAAAGGAATTAAGCTCCTTTGAAAAAGCTTTAAAAAGAAGCCTTAAACACGTATTTTCAAATATCATCAGTGAACTGGAAAATCCCAACTTAGGAATTATAAACGAAGCGCAAGGATATGAGCAGGGGCAACCTTGGATGTTGCAAGATTGTCCTGAAAAGGGAATATTTTTTATCTCTGAAAAAACTCTCACTCAGCAAGGCAAAAAACTAAAAGAACCTTTAACTGAAAAAGCTATTTGATTTGGGCCTTTTGTTTTATTCCGAATTTTTTATTGAGATCATTAATTCCATTCACAAGCGAGTCTTGATCAGAAATAACTTCTAAGTTTAGCTCAACTCTTCTGTTCAGCTTCCATCCCTTCGAATTATCAGGAGCGCCTTCAACTGGCTCATCAAAAGCCTTACCCTCGTAACGAAGCTTTTCAGCTTTAGCCCCTCCAGAAATAAGCGCCTCAAAAACAGATTTCGCTCGAGCTTCTGAAAGCTCCAAGTTAACTTCCCTTTCTCTTCCGGCTGGACCTCTTTTATCCGTATGACCAACAATCACTAGGCCCCGAAAGGACTGATTGTTATCTGCCAAAAAAGCTCCCAAACTTTTTAAATACTCTCTGCTTTGTAACGAACCAATGTGAGACATCCCCGTTGCAAATTGAAACCTATCAGAAGGCAGTCGAAGAACAATTGATGTTTTTTCACTCTCAACAGGAGAACCTATTGGTGGCAAACTGTTTGCATCTTGAGCTTGTAGGTTCTGAATAAAAGGCGTCTCAGTTGAAGGATCTGTGCTTTGCTCAAGTGGAGCTTCGTTGAATTCTTCTTTAAGAGGCATTGGCTCAGATTCTCTTACCGATATTCC